>RFKM01000149.1 GCA_003694465.1 Alphaproteobacteria bacterium | reverse complement strand
GGTCTGCGCCGCGATCCGGTATCGGGCGAGCCGGTCGGCAACGAGGGTGACGGCGGCCTTCTGCGCCTCGACCCAGTGCCCGGCGGCATCGGCGCCGAAGCGGCGGGCGAGGGTGGCCTCGTCGACGAGCGCCCCGCCGAGGCAGCAGAATCCGCCGTTGCGCCCCGAGGCGCCCCAGCCGGGCACGCGCGCCTCGAGCACCGCCACGTCTGCCCCGGCCTCGGCCAGATAGAGGGCCGCCGAGAGCCCGGTATAGCCGCCGCCGATGATGGCGACGTCGGCCTCCGCTTCGCCTTCGAGCCGTGGCCAGTGCCCGCCGAGGCGCCAGCCGCAATCGGCGCGCGGCGCGTCGGAATATGTGAACTCTTCCCAGGGGCGTTTCACAGCCGGCCGAGGTAGGTGCGATATTCGATCTGGCTGATCGCGGTGGTGAGCTGGGCGATCTCGTCGCGGCGCACGGTGGCGTAAAGGTCGCGGTAGGGGCGCCCGAAGATCTCGGCGGCAATGGCGCTCTGCTCGAAGGCCTCGACGGCGGTGGCCCAGTCGGCGGTGAGCGCCTCGCCGGGCGCCGGGTCTTCGTCGAGCGGCGGGGGCAGCGGCAGATCGGGGTTTTCGAGACCATGCAGGATGCCGCCGAGAATGGCGGTGAGCGCCAGATAGGGGTTCACGTCGGCGCCGCTGATCCGGTGTTCGAGGCGCGCCCCGGGGCCGGAGGTCTCGGGCAGGCGGATCGCCGCGGCGCGGTTGTCAAAGCCCCAGTTGGGCGCATGTGGCGCGAAGGAGGCGGGCTGGAAGCGCCGGTAGGAGTTCATGTGCGGGGCGAAGATCGCCTGCAGCTCGGCCATCGTGGCCAGCGTTCCGGCAACCGCCTGCCGGATCAGCGGCGAGGGCCCTTCGGTGCCATCGTCGAAGACGTTGCGCCCGTCCGCGTCGAGCAGCGAAACATGGGCGTGCATGCCGTTGCCGGGATAATCGGCATAGGGCTTGGCCATGAAGGTGGCGCGCATGTCGTGGCGGCGGGCGATGCCGCGCACGAGGCGGCGGAAGATCAGCGCATCGTCGGCGGCGGCGAGCGCGTCGCTCGTGTGGTGGAAGTTGATCTCGAACTGCCCCGGCCCGTATTCGGCGATCAGTGTGTCGGGCGCCATGCCCTGCACGATGGCGCCGTCGAGAATGGCGTCGAGAATCGACTGGGTGCGCTCGAGCACCTCCAGATCGTAATTCTGCGCCTCGGGCGAGCCGCTGGGCGGGCGCGGCGGGTCTTCGCGGCTGTCGCGCGGCTGGTAGAGATAGAACTCCATCTCGGTGGCAACCACCGGGGTGAGCCCCTTTGCGGCGAACCGCGCAAGGATTTCCTGAAGCCGGCGGCGCGGCGAGATTGCGGCGACCTCGCCGGTTTCGTCGTGCATTTCCACCAGCACCTGCGCCACCGACTGGCCATCGCCCGCCCAGGGCACCGGCCGGAGGCTTCCCGGCACCGGGAACAGGTTGCCGTCGGGGTCGCCGACGATGATTCCGAGGCCCGTCGCCTCGACCTCTTCGCCGAGGATGTTGGGCGCATAGGTCGAAAGCGGCAGGCGCACCCCGCCCGAGGCGAGCTTTTCCTCGTCGTCGCCCGGCAGCCACTTGCCGCGCAGGATGGCGTTGATGTCGCAGAGCATCAGCTCCACGCGGTCGGGCCGCCCGTGCGATTTGCAATAGGCGGCGTATTCTTCAAGAAAGTCGTTCATTTTTCTGCCCGGTTGGTTTCTTCGGCGCGCCGGACGATGGCCCGTTTCGACAGGATCGAGGTGGTGATGACCCCGACGGTGACGATGCCGATCAGGATCGACGACAGCGCGTTGATCTCGGGGTTCACGCCGAGGCGGATCGCCGAGAAGATCTTGATCGGCAGCGTCGTCGAGGAGGGCCCGCTGGTGAAGGAGGCGATCACCAGATCGTCGAGCGAGAGGGTAAAGCCCAGCAGCCAGCCCGAGATCACCGCCGGGGCGATGATCGGCAGGGTGACGAGGCGGAAGGCGTCCCACGGCGAGCAGCCGAGGTCGAGCGCGGCCTCTTCCAGCGCCCGGTCGAAGGTGACGAGGCGCGCCGTCACGACCACGGCGACATAGGACATCGAGAAGGTCGTGTGCGCGAGGACGATGGTCAGCAGCCCGCGGTCGAGCCCGACGGCGATGAACAGGAGCAGCAGCGACAGGCCGAGGATCACGTCGGGCATGACCAGCGGCGCATAGAGCATGCCCGAAAATAGCGTGCGCCCCGGAAAGCGCCCCATCCGCACCAGCACATAGGCGGCGGCGGTGCCCAGAACGGTGGCCAGCGTCGATGAGGCCACGGCGACCCGCAGCGTCACCCATGCGGCATCGAGAAAGGCCTGATCGCGGAACAGCTCGCCATACCATTTCGTCGAGAAGCCGGCCCAGACCGTCACCAGCTTGTTGGAGTTGAACGAAAAGGCCACCAGCACGATCATCGGCAGGTAGAGGAAGGCAAAGCCGAGGGTCAGCGAGGTCAGGTTGAACCACGAAAGCCGTCTCATTCTTCACCCGCCCATTGCTTTTCTTCGTTCTTGATGAACAGCACGATCGGGATGATCAGGATCGCCAGCAGGATGATCGCCACGGCGCTGGCCACCGGCCAGTCGCGGTTCGAGAAGAACTCTTCCCAGAGCACCTTGCCGATCATCAGCGTGCCCGACCCGCCGAGCAGCGAGGGAATGACGAATTCGCCCATCACCGGGATGAAGACGAGGAAACTGCCGGCGACGATCCCCTGTTTCGACAGCGGCACGGTGACCAGCCAGAAGGCGGTCAGGCGCGAGCAGCCCAGGTCTTCGGCCGCCTCGAGAAGCGATTCGTCGAGCCGCTCCAGCGCCGAGTAGAGCGGCAGGACCATGAACGGCAGGTAGGTGTAGACGATGCCGATATAGACGGCGGTGGTGGTGTTGAGAATGGTCAGCGGCTGGTCGATCCAGCCGAGGG
>RFKM01000148.1 GCA_003694465.1 Alphaproteobacteria bacterium | reverse complement strand
GCCCATCAGCGCCGAAACCGCCGCCTCGGCCGCTTCATCGGCCTGCGTGGGATGGGCGACCGCGTCCGAGAGCGAGGCCCCCGTCTCGACCGCCGAATCGCGCCCGACCACCGGCACATCCAGCGGCGCGACGCCGTAATCGGCGCAGAACACCCGGCGCAGCACAAGCGCCAGAACCACCGCCAGCACGATGCCGACGATCAGGCCCCAGAGCCCGCCGATCAGCAGAAAGGCAACGAGGCCCAGAAGCGCCCCGACCACCCAGCAGATCGTCCGGCACGATTTCAACTCTTCCAAAGGGTCACGCATCGTCATTCCTCCCGTTTTCCGCCCATGATGCCCATGGGCAGGCATGGCGGGGCGCGCGCGGGCCTTGGTTCCGGCTCTTCTCTTTCATCGTCGCCCCTCCTGGCCGCGTCTCAGTAGACGCCGCCCTTCTTGACCTTCCTGGAAAACGCGGTTTCGCCGCCCTCGGCGAGAATTCTGGCCTGTTCGACCCATTTGTCGCGGCTCACCCGGCCCTTGAACCCTTCGAGGTTCTCATCGACCCAGGCGACTTCGGCATCGGTCCATTTCGCGATCTGGTCGAAGTGGAAAAAGCCCATGGAATTGAGCAGCTTCTCGAGCTTCGGTCCGACACCCTTGATCTGCTTGAGATCGTCGGCGCCACCGGCGCGCGGGGCTTCGAGCGCCTCGGGACGGGCGGCGGGCTGCGCCGCGGAAGCTTCGGCAGACTTGGCCTTTGCGGCAGGTTTGGCCTTGGCCTTCGGCGCCGGCTTCTCGCCGCCCTTCGCGGCCGGCTTCGCGGCGGAAGATGCGGCGGGTTGCTCCTCCGCCTTCTTGGCCGGCGTCTTTTTCGCCGAGACATGCACCCGGCGCCCGCCGGCCAGCCAGGGGGCCGAAACCGGCACCTCGGTTCCGTCGATGCGCTTGATCGTGTCGCCCAGACGCACCGCCCGTTCGACCGAGCCGTTGTACTGGCTGCGCCCGCTCTCGAATTCCTCGAGGCTGGTCAGACCACCCAGCGGCTCGGCCGCGTAGCGCCCGTTTTGCGGGCCGGGCACCGGCACCTCGCCGGCGGCCAGTTCGTCAATGATCTCGGCAAAACGCTCGGTGGTGAGGTCTTCGTAGAAATCCTTGCCGATCTGGGCCATCGGCGCGTTGGTGCAGGCGCCGAGGCATTCGACCTCTTCCCACGAAAAGCGCCCGTCAGGCGAGAGCATGAACGGCTCGGGGGCGATCTTCTCCTTCGCAACGGCAATCAGGTCCTCGGCGCCCATGATCATGCAGCTCAGCGTGCCGCAGATCTGGAAATGGGCAACAGAACCAACGGGATGCAGCTGGAACATGAAGTAGAATGTCGCCACTTCCAGCGCCCGGATATAGGGCATGCCCAGCATGTCGGCGACGGTCTCGATCGCCGGGCGGGTGAGCCAGCCCTCCTGCTCCTGCGCGCGCCACAGCAGCGGGATGATGGCGCTGGCCTCGCGGCCCTCGGGATATTTGCTGATCTGCGCCTTCGCCCATTCCAGATTGGCGGGCGTGAAGGCGAAGCTTTCGGGCTGGTCGTGGTGCAGTCGGCGCAGCATCAGTTGCCCCCGTCGAAGATTGGTTTGCAAGCCTTGGCCCCGGCCTTGGACCGGGCGGGCGCGGCGATGGAAGGAAGGAAGCGGCGCATCAGCGGTCGATCTCCCCGAAAACGATGTCGATGGTGCCGACCAGCGCCGCCACGTCGGCCAGCTGGTGGCCCTTGGCGAAATGGATCAGCGATTGCAGATGCGCAAAGCCCGGCGCCCGGATCTTGCACCGGTAGGGCCGGTTGGTGCCATCGGAGACGAGATAGACGCCGAACTCGCCCTTCGGCGCCTCGATGGCGGCATAGGTCTCGCCGGCGGGCACGTGGAACCCCTCGGTATAGAGCTTGAAATGGTGGATGAGCGCTTCCATCGAGCTTTTCATCTCGCCGCGCTTCGGCGGGGCGATCTTGCCGCGGGCGAGCACGTCGCCCCTGCCCTCGGGGGCGCGCAGCTTTTCGATCGCCTGCTTGATGATCTTCACCGATTCGCGCATCTCGGCGTTGCGCACGTTGTTGCGGTCGTAGGTGTCGCCGTTGGTGCCCACCGGGATTTCGAACTCGAATTCGTCATAAAGCTCATAGGGTTGGGCGCGGCGCAGGTCCCACGGCAGGCCCGAGCCACGCACCATCACCCCGGTCAGGCCCCAGCGGTAGATGTCTTCCTCGGTGACGATGCCGATATCGACGGTGCGCTGCTTGAAGATCCGGTTGCCGGTATAGAGCGCGTCGAGATCGTCGAGCACGCCGGGGAAGGTCTCGCACCATTCCTCGATGTCGTCGAGCAGGTCGTCGGGGATGTCCTGATGGACGCCGCCGGGGCGGAAGTAGTTGGCATGCATCCGCGCCCCGCAGGCCCGGTCATAAAAGCTCATCAGCTTCTCGCGCTCGACATAGCCCCACAGCGGCGGGGTGAGCGCGCCGACGTCGAGCGCCAGCGAGGTGGTGTTGAGCAGGTGGTTGAGAACCCGCCCGATTTCCGAGAACAGGATGCGGATGAGGCTCGCCCGGCGCGGCACCTTCGTGCCGGTGAGCTTCTCGATCGCCAGACAATAGGCGTGTTCCTGGTTCATCGGCGCGACGTAATCGAGCCGGTCGAAATAGGGCACGTTCTGCAGGTAGGTGCGGCTTTCCATCAGCTTCTCGGTGCCGCGGTGCAGAAGGCCGATATGCGGGTCGGCGCGTTCGACGATC
>RFKM01000147.1 GCA_003694465.1 Alphaproteobacteria bacterium | reverse complement strand
GCGCAGCCGGATCGCCTTCGGCGTGACTTCCACCAGCTCGTCGTCGTTGATGTAGGCAATCGCCTGCTCGAGCGTCATCCGGGTGATCGGAGTCAGGCGCACCGCCTCGTCGCTGCCCGAGGCGCGCACGTTGGTCAGCTTCTTGCCCTTCAGCGGGTTCACCTCGAGATCGTTCTCGCGGGAATGTTCGCCGATGATCATGCCCTTGTAGACCTTCTCCTGCGGCTCGATGAACAGACGGCCGCGTTCCTCGAGGTTCCACAGCGCATAGGCCACCGCCTCGCCATCCTCGATCGAGACGAGAACCCCGGCCCGGCGCCCCTCGATCGGGCCGCGGTGGGGGGTCCAGCCATGAAACACCCGGTTCAGAACCCCGGTGCCGCGGGTATCGGTAAGAAACTCGCCATGATACCCGATCAACCCGCGCGAGGGCACATGGGCGATGAGGCGCGTCTTGCCGGTGCCCGAGGGGCGCATCTCGACGAGATCGCCCTTGCGCGGGCCGGTGATCTTCTCGATCACCGCGCCGGTGTATTCGTCATCGACGTCGATGGTCACCTCTTCGACGGGTTCGAGCGTCACCCCGTCCTCGACGCGCATGATCACCTGCGGGCGGGAGATCGACAGCTCGAACCCCTCGCGGCGCATGTTCTCGATCAGCACCCCCATCTGCAATTCGCCCCGGCCCGAAACCTCGAAGGCCTCGCCCCCCGGCGTGTCGGCCACCTTGATGGCGACGTTCATCTCGGCCTCGCGCATCAGCCGCTCGCGGATCACCCGGCTCTGCACCTTCTTGCCGTCGCGCCCGGCCAGCGGGCTGTCGTTGATCCCGAAGGTGACGGTGATCGTCGGCGGGTCGATCGGCTGGGCGGGGAGGGGCTCTTCAACGGCGAGGGCGCAGATCGTGTCGGCCACCGTCGCCTTCGACATCCCGGCGATCGAGACGATGTCGCCGGCCACCGCCTCTTCGATCTCGGTCTGCGCCAGCCCCCGGAAGGCGAGAATCTTGGAGACGCGGAACTGCTCGATCTTCTGCCCGACCCGGCTGATCGCCTGCACCGTCTGCCCGGCCCGCAGGCGCCCGCTTTCGACCCGCCCGGTCAGCAGGCGGCCGATGAATGGGTCGGCGCCGAGCGTCGTGGCGAGCATGCGGAAGTCGTCATCGGCCCGGGCCATCTGGCGCGGCTTGGGCACATGGTTGACGATCAGGTCGAAGAGGGCGTGCAGATCCTTGCGCGGCCCGTCGAGCGTGGCGTCGGCCCAGCCTGCCCGCCCCGAGGCGTAGAGGTGCGGAAAATCGAGCTGGTCGTCGTCGGCGCCGAGATTGGCGAAGAGGTCGAACACCTCGTCGAGCGCCCGGTCGGGCTCGGCATCGGGCTTGTCGACCTTGTTGAGAACGACGATCGGCCTGAGCCCCAGCGCCAGCGCCTTGGAGGTGACGAACTTGGTCTGCGGCATCGGCCCCTCGGCGGCATCGACGAGCAGCACGACGCCATCGACCATGCTGAGAATCCGCTCCACCTCGCCGCCGAAATCGGCGTGCCCGGGCGTGTCGACGATGTTGATGCGCGTGCCCTTCCACTCGACCGAGGTCGCCTTGGCGAGAATGGTGATGCCGCGCTCGCGCTCGAGATCGTTGGAATCCATCGCCCGCTCGGCCACCGCCTGGTTTTCGCGGAAGGCGCCGGACTGCTTGAGCAGCTCGTCGACGAGGGTTGTCTTGCCATGGTCGACATGGGCGATGATGGCGATGTTGCGCAGTTCCATTGAAAGCCTCTTGACTGGATTTGCCGCCCATACAGCCTGCCCGCCCGAAACGCCAGCCCCCTTGCGCGCGCGCCGCCTTTCCCCGCTCAGCGCGCGAGTGAACGGTCGCGCCGATGGTTCATGGCGATGAGGAGCATGGCGGTCAGGAATGGGGCGCGGTGTTCGAGAACAGGTGAATCACCAGAATGCCAGCGAGGATCAACCCCATTCCGGCCACCGCCGGCCCGTCGAGGCGCTGGGCAAAGACCAGCCGCCCGATCAGCGCGATGAGCACGATGCCGAGGCCCGACCAGATCGCATAGGCAATGCCGACGGGCATGTATTTCAGCGCCCAGCCCAGCAGCACGAAACTGGTGGCGTAGGCGACGAGAACCACGGCCGAGGGGACCGGGCGGGTGAACTGCTGGCTGGCCTGAAGCGCGGTGGTGCCGATGGTCTCGGCCAGAACGGCAAGGAACAGGATGAGATAGGGCATGGGCGGGCTCCGGGGCTGGATCGGGTGTCGCGCAAGGCCGGGCAGGCGGCCTGCCGGCGCGGCTCGCGCGCCTTCACGGGGAGGGTCGGCGGATGCGGTCTTGATAAGCGCCGCCCCCCTTCCGGGCAAGGGTGGGGAGCGCCGGTGCCAATAACCTCTCAGCGCAGGTTTTGCCGCCCGCCCTTTCCCCGCCGCCGGTCAGTTGCCGGACGTATCGCCCTCGGCCCGGGCGCGGTAATGGGCGAGGATGTAGACCCGGATCGCCGAGGCCAGCCCCGCGGTCACGCCGCGGTCGGCGTCGATCTCGGCGGCGAGCGCGTTCAGCGTCATCCCGCGCTCGGCGGCGATCTCGCGGAAGGCCTGCCAGAACGGCTCTTCGAGCGAGACGCTGGTGCGGTGCCCGCGCAGGGTGAGCGAATGCTTGACGGGGCGGGCGCTCATTCGGGCTTGTCGATCCTGTGGTGGTCGAGGGCGCGGCGCTCCTTCTCGGCGCGCCGGCGCTCGGCCTCGCGCTCGGCCTTGCTGCGGCCGAATTTCGCCGCATTGGCATCGGCCCGCGCGCGCTTTTCGGCGCGGGCCTTCTGTTTGCGCACCCGGTTGAGACTGACGACCTTGGCCATGACCCGTCCAGTCTAACGCGCCGGGGCGCACCGCGCCAAGCCCGCTTTCGGGCCGGCGCGTGCCGGGCTCGGGCTCAGCCCTTTGGCCCGATCATGTCTTCCGGGCGCACGACGCGGTCGAAGGTTTCCTCGTCGACGAAGCCCAGCCGCACCGCCTCTTCGCGCAGGGTGGTGCCGTTCTTGTGGGCGGTCTTGGCCACCTTGGTGGCGTTGTCGTAGCCGATCACCGGCGCCAGCGCCGTGACCAGCATCAGGCTTTCCTTCATCAGCTTCTCGATGCGTTCGAGGTTGGGCTTGATGCCGTTCAGCATCCGCAGCGTGAAACTGTCGGCCACGTCGCCGAGCAGCTGGATCGACTGCAGAAGGTTGTAGGCCATCATCGGGTTGTAGACGTTGAGTTCGAAATGCCCCTGCGAGCCGGCGAACTTGATCGCCGCGTCGTTGCCCATGACATGGGCGGCAACCTGGGTCATCGCCTCGGCCTGGGTCGGGTTGACCTTGCCGGGCATGATCGAGGAGCCGGGCTCGTTTTCGGGCAGGATCAGCTCGCCCAGCCCCGAGCGCGGGCCCGAGCCGAGGAAGCGGATGTCGTTGGCGATCTTGTACATCGAGCCGGCGACCGTCGCCAGCGCG
>RFKM01000146.1 GCA_003694465.1 Alphaproteobacteria bacterium | reverse complement strand
GCCCGACACGGCGGCGAAGCCCTTGAGGCGGAGAATTCCATGGGCGCGGATGACCTCGGCGAGGCGCTCGGTGAAGGCCGCCGGGTTGTCGATCTCGGCACGCTCGACGACGAAGGTCTCGAAATCGTCATGGTCGTGATGGTGATGGTCATCATCGTGGTCGTCGTCGTGATGGTGGTGGTGGGCCTCGTCGCGCCCCTCCATGTTGGCCTCGGCCTCGGCCCCCTGGCCGAGCACCACCTCGACCGGCAGGCGCCCCATGACCGAACGGACAACCTGCACACCGGCGCGGGCCTCGGCCGCGAGGCGGCGGGCGAGGGCTTCGGCCTCGTCCTCGGCGAGCAGATCGGTCTTGTTGACGACGATCATGTCGGCGGCGGCGATCTGGTCTTCGAAGAGTTCCGACAGCGGCGTTTCGTGGTCGAGGTTCTCGTCGGCGCGGCGCTGGGCCTCGACGGCTTCGAGGTTCGCGGCAAAGACGCCCTCGGCCACCGCCTTGCCGTCGACCACCGTCACCACCCCGTCGACGGTGACGCGGGTGGCGATCTGCGGCCACTGGAAGGCGCGGACCAGAGGTTGCGGCAGGGCAAGCCCCGAGGTTTCGATGACGATATGGTCGGGCGTATCGGGGCGGTCGAGCAGGGCTTCCATCGTCGGGATGAAGTCTTCGGCGACGGTACAGCAGATGCAGCCGTTGGAGAGCTCGAAAATGTCGTCTTCGGTGCAGGTCTCGTCGCCGCAACCCTTGAGCAGGTCGCCATCGACGCCAAGATCGCCGAACTCGTTGATGATGAGGGCGATGCGCTTGCCGCCGGCATTTTCGAGCAGGTGGCGGATCAGGGTCGTCTTGCCGGCGCCGAGAAATCCGGTGACCACGGTTGCGGGAATCTTGGCAGGCATGTCTCTCTCCGTTATGCGGGCCGGGGGGTTGTGCACCGGGATGAGGCGAAAGGAAAGCCCATGACGGCACGGGTGTCGGTCTGTGTGAGTTGTGCCGGCGGATCGGCGCTGGCCGATGCGCTGGCGCGCGACGTGGCGATCAACCGCGTGGACTGCATGAACGTCTGCACGAAGCCTGCCTGCCTGTCGGTCAGAGAGGCGGGCAAGGCCGCGTATCTGTTCGGCGACGTATCCGCGGAAATGGCCGACAACGTGCGCACCTTCCTGGGCCTTTACGAGGATGCGGAGGCGGGCATCATCGAGGATGCCCGCCCGATCGGGAAGCTGCGCTTCTGCCTCATCGGCCGCATCCCGCCCTAGCCTTCGCCGCGCTCCCAGAGCCAGGCCGCAAGAAAGCCCAGAACGGCCCAGCCGACGGCGCCAACGGCCAGGCTGCGCACCGCGAACAGCGCCGAAAGCTCGGGCGGGACGACGCCGAAATAGGTGTCGAGATGCGGCGCGCCGATGATCTGCGGGATGAGCAGCAGCGCCGCGCCTGCCACCAGCGCGAACACGCCGCGCCCGAAGGCGAAGAGTGCCAGTGCCGCCGCGGCCGAAACGATTGTCAGCCCCCACCAGATCTGGCGCGGGACGACCTCGGCATTGATGGTGCCCGGCAGTTCGGGCGGCATGCCGATGGCCGGGGCCAGTTGAACGGCGCAGAACCCCGCAAGGCCCCAGATGACGCCTTGCCGGGCGGTCACCGCGACGCCACGCCGCGCCGCGAGCGCCATCAGGGCGGTCAGGATCAGCCCGAAGGCGGCATAGGCGACAACGTCAAAGCCGACGGTCATCAGGTGACGTGCCCAGTCGTCGCCCAGGGGCGGCGCGCCGGCCGGGCTCTGCGGCGAGCCGGCACCGAAATGAACCCGCGCACCGCTCTCGTAGAGCTCGGCTTCGAGGATGAGCGGGATCACGAACAGGAATTGCAGCGCGGCGGCAATCGCCCCCGCGACTGCGCCGGCGATGATCCCGCCGGACAGCATGTGTTTCAGCATGTCTTTGCGGCCTGCCTCAGTGGCAGGGGAAGGCCATGGCGTGGCGCGTGTCGTGGGCCGCATCGTGCAGGGCGGTGGCCTGCGCCAGACCGGCCGAGAAAAGCAGCGTGGCGCCGATCACGAAAACCGCGACGATCGAGGCAAGGTTGCTGTCGGCGCGGGTGGCGGTGGTCGTCTTGATGGCAGTGGTCATCTTTTTTGGTCTCCTTTGCCCGTCTCCCCGACGGGTGGTGATTTCAATTGCATGGCAGGTCTCCTGGCTCGCGGGTCTCTGCGCGCCGCCGCCTTCCCGGGATCTCCCAGTGGCATAAGGCGGGCGCTCTCCGCATACAGTCGCGGGGGCGGCTGCGGCATCGGACCCCGAATTGGGTCGTCCTTTCCGCATTCCCTATTGTCCCGGGGCGCTTTGCGCCCGCAGCGGGAACCATGCCCCCCGTCCTTGGCGCGAAAGGTGGCCATCCGTCAAGCACGATCGCGACATTGCCGAAACAGGAGCGACCTGGCCCTTCCAAGATGTTGTGGATATTCGCGCAACATGGCCCAGATGGTGTGTTGCGCGTTGACTCTGCCGCGGTGCGCCCGGAAACTGCGCCCAACACGAGAATCACGAAAGGCCCTCTGCTTGCGCTTTACCAAACTCAGGCTCAACGGTTTCAAGAGCTTCGTAGACCCCACCGACCTGGTGATCGCCGACGGGCTGACGGGCATCGTCGGCCCGAACGGCTGCGGCAAGTCGAACCTTCTCGAGGCGATGCGCTGGGTGATGGGCGAGAACCGCCCCTCGGCGATGCGCGGCGGCGGCATGGAAGACGTGATCTTCGCCGGTGCCGCCACCCGTCCGGCACGCAATTTTGCCGAGGTCGCCCTGACCGTCGACAATTCCGAGCGCCTCGCGCCGGCCGCCTTCAACGATTCCGACACGCTGGAGATCGTCCGCCGGATCACCCGCGACGCCGGCTCCGCCTACAAGGTGAACGCGAAGGACGTGCGCGCGCGCGATGTCCAGATGCTCTTCGCCGACGCCTCGACCGGCGCCCATTCGCCGGCGCTCGTCCGGCAGGGGCAGATCAGCGAGCTGATCAATGCCAAACCCACCAACCGGCGGCGGATTCTCGAGGAAGCGGCGGGAATCTCGGGGCTTTACCAGCGCCGCCACGAGGCGGAACTGAAACTGAAGGCGACCGAGAACAACCTCCTGCGGGTCGATGACGTGATCGAGCAGCTGGCCCAGCAACTGGCGCAGCTCGCCCGACAGGCCCGGCAGGCGCAACGCTATCGGGCGATCGGGGCAGAGCTGCGCAAGGCCGAGGGGCTGTTGCTTTACCGGCGCTGGAAAGAGGCCGACGAGGCCCGGCTGGAGGCCGTCCAGACCCTGACCGAACGCACCCGCGCCGCCGCCGAGGCCGAGCGGGAGGCGCGGCGGGCGGCAGAGGCCCGCCAGCAGGCCGAAGACAGGCTGCCGCCGCTGCGCGAGGAAGAGGCGATCGCCGCGGCGGTGCTGCAACGGATGCAGGTTGCGCGCGAGCAGATCGAGCAGCAGCAGCAGATGGCGCAGGAGCGGATCAGAACGCTCACCGCCCGCATCGCCCAGCTCGAGGCCGACGCCGAACGTGAGGAGGCGCTGAACCGGGATGCCGGCGAAACGATTTCGCGGCTGGAATGGGAGCGCACGCAACTGGCCAAGGCCGGCGAGGGCCATGACGAACGCCTTGCCGCGGCGGCGGAAGAGGCCCGCGAAGCCCGGGCCATGCTCGACGAGCGCGAGGCCGAGCTGGCCCGGATCACCGAAGAGGTCGCCCGGCTGGCGGCGCGGCACCAGTCGGCGCAACGGCTGGTCGACGACAACCGCAAGACGCTCGACCGCAGCGAGGCAGAGGCCGCCCGGGCGCGCGAAGAGATGGCCCGGGCCGAGGCGGCGCTCGAGGCCGCCCGCACGGCGCGCGCCGCCGCCGAAGCCGGAATGGCCGAGGCCACCGCCGCCGCCGAGGCCGCCGAAGCACGGCTCGTCGAGGCCGACGAGGCGCGTGGCCAGGCCCAGGCGCGCGAGGCCGAGGCCCGCGCCAGCCGGTCCGAGGCAGAAGGCGAGGTGAATGCGCTCGCGGCCGAGGTCAACGCTCTTGCCCGCCTGCTCGAGCGCGACCGGCGCGAGGGCGGGCAGGTGCTTGACCGCCTGCGCGTTTCCCCCGGTTACGAGAAGGCGCTTGGCGCCGCGCTCGCCGACGATCTGCGCGCCCCAGAAGTCGAGGGCGACGACATGTCGGGCTGGGTCGGGCTGCCCGACTATCCGACGCCGCAATCGCTTCCCGACGGGGTCGAGCCGCTGTCGGCGCGGGTCGAGGCGCCGGCGGTTCTGGCCCGGCGCATTGCCCAGGTCGGACTGGTCTCGCGCGAGGCGGGCGCGCGCCTGCAACCGCTGCTGCGGCCCGGTCAGCGGCTGGTGAGCCCCGAGGGCGATCTCTGGCGCTGGGACGGGTTTCGGGCCGGTGCCGAAGATGCACCCTCGACGGCGGCGCTGCGTTTGGAACAGATGAACCGGCTCGAAGCGCTGCGGCGCGATCTCGAAGCCGCCGAGGCCCGGGCCGAAGCTGCCCGCACCGAGCATGAAACGCTGCGTGCGGCCCTTGCCCGCGCCACCGAGGCCGACAAGGCGGCGCGGGAGGCCCGCCGCGAGGCCGACAAGGCTCTTGCCGATACCGCCCGCGCCCTGTCGCGCGCCGAGGCCGACCAGAACCTGGCCCAGGGCAAGCTCGAGAACCTGCGCCTGACCGTTTCGCGGCACGAGGAGGAGGCGCGCGCCGCCGCCCGCCGCCTGCGCGAGGCCGAGGCGGCGCTTGCCGCGCTGCCCGACCTTGCCGCCATGCGCGCCGAAGTGGAGGACGTGAAGATCACCGTCGAGGCGGCGCGCATGACGATGCTCGCCAAACGCTCGGCCCATGACGAGCTCAAGCGCGAGGGCGAGGCGCGGGTGAAGCGTGCGCAGGAGGTGGCCAAGGAGATTTCCGGCTGGCGGCTGCGGCTCGAGACCGCCGGCAAGCGCATCGCCGAACTCGCCGAGCGCAAGGCCGGTGCCGAGGCCGAGCTGAAAGAGGCGCGCACGACGCCGGACGAGCTGGAAGCCAAGCGCGAGGAACTGGCGCAGACCATTGCCGAGGCCGAGGCACGCCGGGCGAAGGCCGCGGACGCGCTTTCGGCGGCCGAGACGGCCCTGCGCGCGGCCGCGGCCGAGGAGCGCGAAAGCGAACGGCGCGCCGGCGAGGCCCGCGAGGCCCGCGCCCGCGCCGAGGCCCGCGCCGACGCCGCCCGCGAGACGGTCGCCCTTGCCGCCGAACGCATCGCGGAAGAGCTCGACGCCACCCCGCAGGCGCTGCTCGAATCGCTTGGCGAAGACCCCGATTCCATGCCCTCGTCCGACCGGATCGAGCAGGATGTGAACCGCCTGAAACGCCAGCGCGACTCGCTCGGCGCAGTGAACCTGCGCGCCGAGGAAGACGCCCGCGAGGTGCAGGCCGAGCATGATTCGCTCGTCGCGGAAAAGGCCGACCTCGAAGCCGCCATTGCCAAGCTGCGCGCCGGCATCGCCGGGCTCAACCGCGAAGGGCGCGAGCGGCTGCTGACCGCCTTCGAGCAGGTGAATGCCAATTTCGGGATGCTGTTCACCCACCTGTTCGGCGGCGGCGAGGCCAAGCTCGTCCTCGTCGAAAGCGATGATCCGCTCGAGGCCGGGCTCGAGATCATGTGCCAGCCGCCGGGCAAGAAGCTTTCGACGCTGAGCCTTCTGTCGGGCGGCGAGCAGACCCTCACGGCGCTGGCGCTGATCTTTGCCGTCTTCCTCGCCAACCCGGCGCCGATCTGCGTGCTCGACGAGGTCGACGCGCCGCTCGACGATGCCAATGTCACCCGCTTCTGCGACATGCTCGACGAGATGACGCGCCGCACCGCCACCCGGTTCCTCGTCATCACCCACCACGCGGTGACCATGGCCCGGATGGACCGCCTGTTCGGCGTGACGATGGGCGAGCAGGGGGTGAGCCAGCTGGTCAGCGTCGATCTGAAACGGGCCGAGTCGCTGGTGGCCTGATCGGCCGCGGCCGATCGCCACGCGGTGTTTGTTCGCGCGCCGAATGGGCGTAAGCTGACCTTGTTTCAGACAGAGGGAGAATTTGCGGATGAAACGGGCGCATTCGATCGTTGCGGCCGCGACGCTTGCCATTCTGGCCGGTTCCGCGGCTTTGGCCGAAGGCGGTGCGGTGCGGGCACAGGACCCCACGAGCATTACCGCGGCGCTTTTCGATGCCGGGATTCCCTCGAAGATCAGCACCGACAATTATGACGACCCGCTGGTGCAGTTTCGCACCAATGATCGGCAGTTCTTCATCCTGTTCTACAACTGCACCGATCATGCCGACTGCACGAACATCCAGTTCTATGCCAGGTATGACACCAACGGCGATGTCGGGCTCGACGTGGTCAACGCGATGAACAATGACAACCGTTTCGCCTATGCGGTGATCGACGACGAGGACGACGTGGTCATCCTGATGGACGTGCTGCCCGGCGAGAACGGCCTTTCGGCGGCGGATTTCAACACGCTCGTCGATACATTCGTCGAGGTGGTGGCCGATTTCGAAGACCGGGTCGGTTGGGTGCCCGAATAGGGCCGGCTCAAACCCTCGGCGCTTCGCCGGATGCCGGGGGCGGGGCGGAAGAATTGACGGCGGCGACCAGCGCATTGGTCACCGCGTCATAAAGCGCCTCGGCGCGGCGGGCATAGTCGCGCCAGGTGGCCTCATCGACGGCCAGCCGCCCCCATTGCTCCATGGCGTCGAACATCCAGCCGCGCTGGGCAGCATGGAGCAGGCAGCGCGCGGGCTCGGAAAGCGTGTCGGCGGCACTGGTCGACGACGGAACCGGGATCGGGTCGGGCGCGCCTTCGAGAATCGCCAGCGCCGAGGTGAAGCGGCGGTTGACGTCCTTCGCATCGTGCGACCAGGCAAATTCGCTCATTTCCGCGAGGGCGTGGCGCAGTTCGGTGGCCGCGGCCTCGATGCCGCGCCCGGGCGACTGCGGCTCGGCGGCGGTGGCGGTGTAACGCACGGCCCAGATCCGGCCGTCGCTCGCCTTCGGATAGGCGGCGCGCCAGCCCGCCCGCCAGCCGAGCGCGTGGCCGCTGTCCGATTCGGTGGTCATCGTCCAGCGGCTCCCGCCACCGGCGAACCCCGCCGCGACCCGGTCGGGGATGGTCTCTCCCGGCACGATCTCCTCGTCCTGCCGCTCGAACCCCAGCAACACCCGGCGGGTGCCCGACCGCGCGAGTTGTTC
Organism: Alphaproteobacteria bacterium; assembly: GCA_003694465.1. Taxonomy (GTDB): domain Bacteria; phylum Pseudomonadota; class Alphaproteobacteria; order Rhodobacterales; family Rhodobacteraceae; genus RFKM01. The sequence continues at coordinate 998 of RFKM01000146.1, read as the reverse complement.
TAGCCATTCGTCGGCCGACCGGGCGACGGTGGTGCGCCGCACCTTGCCGGGGGCCTCGTCGGTGGCGATCTCGAAATGCACCGAACCGACCCGTGCGAAAGCCCGCTGGCGCGAGAACCAGACCATCGGATCATGCGGGTTGCGCAGCCGGTGGTTGGCCGAAATCACCAGGGCCGCGATATGGGCGACTTCGCCGTCCAAGGTCTCTCCTTCCTGCCGCGCCGCGCCTCAGAGCCGGCTCAGCAGTTCCGCCGTCGGCCAGGCGTCGGGCACGAGGCCGAGGCGCTGCTGTTCGCGCTGGACGGCGATTCGCGTCTTCGCGCCGAGAATGCCGTCGATCGCGCCGACATCATGGCCACGGGCCGCCAGTTTCTTTTGCAGCACCTTCATCTGTGCGCGTGTGAGCCCCGGGTCGGGGTTGCCGGCATTGTAGACCGGCGCCCCCTCGAGCCGGGTGGCGAAGTAGGCCGCCGTGAGCACATAGGTAAAGCTTTGGTTCCACTCGAAAAACACGTCGAAATTCGGGTAGGCGATGAAGGCCGGGCCCTTGTGGCCCTCGGGCACGATCACCGAGGCCTTCAGGGAGCCGGCGCCGGTGAACCGGCCCGAACGGGGCGCGACGCCGAGCTTTTGCCACTGCCGGACGGGAAGTTTGGTGTCGATGCCCGCGCGCGAGAAATCGAACCCCTTTGGCAGGGTGACTTCCTGCAGCCAGGGTTCGTTCGGGCGCCAGCCGAGCTTGCGCAGCATGTTCGCCGCCGACATCAGCGCATCGGGCGCCGAGGTCTTGAGCAGGACATGCCCGTCGCCGTCGCCGTCGATGCCGCTGTCGCGGATGTCGGCCGGAAGCATCTGCACCATGCCCACTTCGCCGGCCCAGGCGCCGGTCGTCTCGGTGGGTGAGAAATCTCCGTGCTCATAGAGATCGAGGGCGGCCAGCACCTGCGGCTGGAACAGCCCGGGGCGGCGGCAGTTGTGGCCAAGGGTCATCAGCGAGT
>RFKM01000145.1 GCA_003694465.1 Alphaproteobacteria bacterium | reverse complement strand
GCCCCGCCCCTGCCCTCGGCGGGAAGCTGCTGGGCGGCACTGGCCGAGGGCAGGGGCGGGGCGGCCGGCGCCTTTTCGGCCGGTTCGGCTTCGTTCTGCGCGGCTGTTTCGTCCTGCGCCGCGAGCGGTCGGCGGAACACCAGCATCGTCTGGAAGACCGTGACGCGCCCGGTCAGCCCCTTGCGCTGTTCCTGCGGCAGGGTGTCGGCGCGCAGATATTCCCAACCGTCCGCGGCCAGAGCGTTCATCGCCTCGGCCAGAGTCTGGGCAAAACGGTCGGCGGGCGTCTTTGCCCCCTTGACCCGGCGCGCGCGCGTCGGCGCGGGCACCACCTTGTATTCGAACGCCATCAACCTGTCCCCCGGCTGCATACCGACCGAGAATATCGCCCCGGCGGGGCGGGGGGCAAGAGCGGCGGCCATGGGGACGCGGCTTGTGGCCAAAATGCCAGACCTTTCAATATTTTGAGTCTTACGACGCTGCAGGCCCCAGATATGCGGGCGGCTTGGGTCGTTCGGCGACGGCGGCGCTTGTCATTGCCGGGCGCTGGCGCGTAAATGGGCGCAGAGCAGCGGGGGCGGTCATGGCAGAGCGGCGCATCATCCTTCATGTCGGCACCCACAAGACCGGCACTTCGTCCTTTCAGGCCAGTCTCGCGGCGAACCGCGCCCGGCTCGAGGCAGACGGGATCGTGCCGGTGGCGCGCAAGGGCGGGGACGGGCGGCCGGGGGCCGAGGCCTACAATCTGGCCGGGTTGGCGAACCTCTTCATCCGCCCCGACCTCGCCACGCCGCCGCGCCTGCGCGCGCCGGGACGTGAGCCGAAACCGGAAGAGGCGGCGCGGCGCCGGCGCCTTTTTGCCCGCCGTCTTGCCGAGGATCCGGCCGAAACCCTGCTGCTGTCGGCCGAGGGGTTTTGCTACCTGCGGAGCGCGGAAGAGGCGGGCTGGATGCGTGACTTTCTGGCCGAGACGGGGCGCGCGGCGCAGATCCTGCTCGTGCTGCGGGGCGAGGCGGGCTGGCGCCAGAGCTGGCGCAACCAGCTGGCCCGCGACACCCGGGTGAGACGGGCGCTGGGCGCCCTGCCGGAGGCGCGCCGCCCCGATGGCGAATGGTATTTCGACCGGGCGGCGCTGACCGGGTTCTGGGCCGGGCAGGGGGCGTTGACGGTTGTGGATTACGATGCGGCGCTGGCCGCCGACGGGAGCGTTCTGCCGGCCCTCTATCGGGCGCTGGGGGTGGACCCGGCGGGGCTGGACCTCGATTTCCACCAGAAACGCCGGCGGTGGTATGCGCCGTTGCTGGCCCCGGTCTACCGGTTCGTCAAACCGCTGAAGAAGGCCCTGCGCTGAGGATCAGCGGCGGCGCAGCGCGATCGCGCGCCCGGCTCCCTCGGGAAGCTCGGTCAGCCCGTGCTCTTCGGAGAAGCGGTCGAGGGCGCGGGCGATGTCGTCGGGGAAGGGCACGACGCGCGGGCCGGACATGTCGACATGAAGGGTGAGCGTTTCGCCGGTGGCGGCGATCCAGCCGTCTTCGTGGTGGATCTCCTGCCAGCTGTGCAGGCGCTTTTCGTCCCGGCCGAGAATCCAGGAATGCACCCGCACGGTCTGCCCGAGATGGAGCTCGCGCAGGTAACGGATGTGGAATTCGGCGGTATAGGTGGTGTGGCGCCGGGTTTCGGCATAGCGCGGACCGAGGCCGACGAGGGCGTGAAACTCGTCGGCGGCGCGGTCGAACAGGACGTTGTAGAAGGCCATGTTCATGTGGCCGTTGTAGTCGATCCACTCCGGCAGGACTTTCATCGGCGAGGAGATATGCGGCGTGGTCATGGCGTTTGTCCCGTGATCGGCGGTTTGAGGGGGCTCTGCCCCCTCGCCCCCGGGGGGCTCACCCCCGGGATATTTCCGGAAAGGTGAAAGGGCGCGTTACGTTTTCGAACATTTCAGGGCGGTGATTGTCGAAATTTTGCCCGATCTCTTTCACTTTTCGAACATTCCTCAGAGGCCCAGCTTTTTCGTCACGATCTCGTTGACGGCCTTCGGGTTGGCCTTGCCGCCGGTGGCCTTCATCACCTGGCCGACGAACCAGCCGACGAGTTTCGGGTTGGCCTGGGCCTTTTCGACCTGGGCCGGGTTTTCGGCGATGACCTTGTCGACCTCGGCTTCGATGGCGCCGGTGTCGGTGACCTGCTTCATGCCGCGGGCCTCGACGATTTCGGACGGATCGCCGCCCTCGGTGTAGACGATCTCGAAGAGCTCCTTGGCGATCTTGCCGGAGATGTCGCCGCTTGCGATGAGGTCGATGATGGCGCCGAGCTGGGCCGGGCTGACCGGGCTTTCGGTGATGTCGAGCGAATCCTTCTTCAGGCGGCCGAAAAGCTCGTTGATGACCCAGTTCGCCGCCATCTTGCCGTCGCGCCCCTCGGCCACGGCCTCGAAATAGGCCGCCGGCTCGAGATCGGCGGTGAGCACGCCGGCATCGTATTCGGACAGGCCGAAGTCCTTGACGAAGCGGGCTTTCTTTTCATCGGGAAGTTCCGGCAGGCTGGCGCGGATCTGCTCGACCCAGTCTTCTTCGAGTTCCAGCGGCAAGAGGTCGGGGCAGGGGAAATAGCGGTAGTCATGCGCCTCTTCCTTCGAGCGCATCGAGCGCGTCTCGCCCTTGTCGGGATCGTAGAGGCGGGTTTCCTGCTCCACCTCGCCGCCATCCTCGAGAATGGCGATCTGCCGGCGGGCCTCGTAGTCGATCGCCTGCTGGATGAAGCGCAGGGAGTTCATGTTCTTGATCTCGCAGCGGGTGCCGAGGTGAGAGAAATCCTGCGTTTCCATGTAGCGCTCGTAATCGCCCGGCCGGCAGACCGAGACGTTGACGTCGGCGCGCAGGTTGCCGTTCTGCATGTTGCCGTCGCAGGTGCCGAGATAGCGCAGGATCTGGCGCAGCTTGGCGACATAGGCGGCGGCTTCCTCGGGCGAGCGGATGTCGGGGCGGGAGACGATTTCCATCAGCGCGACGCCGGTGCGGTTGAGATCGACGAAG
>RFKM01000023.1 GCA_003694465.1 Alphaproteobacteria bacterium | reverse complement strand
GTCGGCCTCGCGGTTTTCGGGAATCGTCATCGCCTCGGGGTGCATCAGCGCCGAAACGTAGGCGGGGTTCTCGTCCATCAGTCGGATGAAGGCGATGGTGTGATCGAGAAACCGGTTCGCGCCGCCGTCCCCGGCCGGCTGCGCCGTGTGCAGGACCATGGCGCTGATTCGCTCCTCGGGCGCATTGTAATAGCCGTCGGTGTGCCAGTTCATCCCGCGCTTCGAATAGGGGATGTAGCCGGCCTGACCGGGGGCGTCGCTCTCGCGCAGCGCCACGATCCCGTCTCCCCCGGCAGAGCGGTGCCTTTCGGCAACCCGCAGGCCGAAGGCCTTGGCGAAGGCGCGCAATTTGTCGCGTTGCCTTGGTGATTCGCGAGTCTGATAAAGGGCGAGATTCGCTGCGTTGCAGCGGCGGATCAGCTCGGATTTCTCGGCTTTCGTCGGGTGTTCCATGTCGGAAATTTCGACCGGGTCCGCCGACCGCGCGGCCTCGGCGGCGGCCAATCGCGCATCTCTCCATTCCCGATAAAAATCGTCGCGTTTGGGCGATTGCCAGGAAAAAGCCTGATATTCTTTCATCTTTTCCGACGCCCCCTTTTCCTGCCGCTATACCCGACCAAATCACTCGGCAATTTTGTATCGTTTCTTTTGCAATTGCAGCAACTTTTTTCTTTTACATTCGATTATCCTGATGTGTAGATTAAAGGCAATGACGATCATCGGCGGGGGTCTGTCCGGCAGGGAGGCTGGTCGGACTTCCGGTCGGAGATCGGCCGAACAGGCACCAAGGCGCGAACACTCTTTTCAGGGAGGATCACATGAAAGACGACTCGACCAACCAGGGCAAGCACCCGACTCCGCTTCTGGACGAACTGGAAGGAGGCAAGTGGCCGAGCTTCGTAACCGGCCTGAAGCGTCTGCGCGACCAGGGCACCGAGAGCAACCAGGCCATCATGAACGACCTCCTTGGCCAGCTCGAACATTCCTACGAAGAGCGGCTCGGTTTCTGGAAAGGCGGGGCGATCTCGGTCTTCGGCTACGGCGGCGGCATCATTCCCCGCTTCTCGGAAGTCGCCGACAAGTATCCGGCGTCCAAGGAGTTCCACACGCTGCGCGTCATGCCGCCGGCGGGTTTCCATTACACCACCGATCTGCTGCGCAAGATGGCCGACATCTGGGAAGAGCACGGCTCGGGCCTGATCGCCTTCCACGGCCAGTCGGGCGACATCATGTTCCAGGGCTGCTCGTCGGAATCGGTGCAGCCCGCCTTCGACGCCCTCAACGAGCTGGGCTTCGATCTTGGCGGCGCCGGCCCGGCCCTGCGCACGGCGATGAGCTGCGTGGGCCATGCCCGCTGCGAGCAGTCGTGCTACGACGAGGTGCGCGCGCATCGCACGATGATCAACGCTTTCCTCGACGAGATGCACCGCCCGTCGCTGCCCTACAAGTTCAAGTTCAAGTTCTCGGGCTGCGCCAACGACTGCGTGAACGCCATTCACCGGGCCGACTTCGCGGTGATCGGCACCTGGCGCGACGAGATCAAGATCGACCAGGAGAAGGTCAAGGAGCACATCGCCACCGTCGGTCGCAAATACATGATCGACACCGTCGTTTCGATGTGCCCGACGCGCGCGATCTCGCTGCATGACGACGACACGATCGAGATCGACAACCAGTCCTGCGTGCGCTGCATGCACTGCATCAACGTCATGACCAAGGCCCTGAGCCCGGGCGATGACAAGGGCGTTTCGATCCTGATCGGCGGCAAGCGTTCGCTGAAGGTGGGCGACCTGATGGGCACCATGATCATTCCGTTCATGAAGCTCGAGTCGGACGAGGACTTCGAGAAGCTCGAGGAATTCGGCGAAACCGTGATCGAGTTCTTCGCCGACAACGCGCTCGAGCACGAGCGCATCGGCGAGACGATCGACCGGATCGGCCTGCCGGCCTTCCTCGAGGCGGTCGGCGTCGACCCCGACCCGAACATGGTCAACCATCCGCGGACCTCGTCCTACGTCCGGACCGACGACTTCGACATCGAGGCCGAGAAGTGGTTTGCCCGCAAGGCCCGGGAATCGCAGATGAGCGCCGAGTGATCGGCGCCACCAACTCGATCAATCTGTATCCGCGGCCGCTCGGCGGCGCGGCTTGGGAGGAAAACCATGAATCAGCAAGCTGACACCCCCCGTATGCCCGATGAAGTCGGGGTTCCGGATCCGTTTCCGTACATGCACCCGACGCTGAAGGCGAACTACGGCAACTGGGCCTGGCATGACCGCCCGCGCCCCGGGGTTCTGCACCATGTTTCGAAATCGGGCGACGAGGTCTGGACGGTGCGCGCCGGCACCCAGCGCCAGATGGACGTCTTCACGATCCGCAAGCTGGCCGACATCGGCGATGAATATGCCGACGGCTACGTCCGCTTCACCACGCGTTCGAACATCGAATACATGGTGACCGACGAGTCGAAGGTCGCGCCCCTGATCGAGAAGCTCGAAAGCGAAGGCTTCCCGGTGGGCGGCACCGGCGCCTCGGTGTCGATGATCTCGCACACCCAGGGCTGGCTGCACTGCGACATTCCCGGCACCGATGCCTCGGGCGTCGTCAAGTCGCTGATGGATGTCGTTTACGAAGAGTTCGTGCAGGAAAAGATGCCGAACCGCGTGCGCATCACCACCTCGTGCTGCCAGATCAACTGCGGCGGCCAGGGCGACATCGCCGTGAACGTGCAATACACCAAGCCGCCGCGCATCAACCACGACCTCGTGGCCAACGTCTGCGAACGCCCCGCGGTGGTCGCGCGCTGCCCGGTGGCGGCAATCCGTCCGGCGATGGTCAACGGCAAGCCCTCGCTGGAAGTCGACGAGAAGAAATGCGTCGCCTGCGGCGCCTGCTACCCGCCCTGCCCGCCGATGCAGATCAACGGCAAGGAAGAAACCCGGATCGCCATCTGGGTTGGCGGCAAGCACTCGAACGCCCGGTCCAAGCCGACCTTCCACAAGCTGGCGGTGGCGAACCTGCCGAACAACCCGCCGCACTGGCCGGAAGTGGCCGCGGTCGTCCGCAAGATCGTCAAGACCTACAAGAAGGACGCCAAGCACTGGGAGCGCATGGGTGAGTGGATCGAGAGGATCGGCTGGAACCGCTTCTTCGAGAAGACCGGCCTCGCCTTCACCAAGCATCACCTCGATACCTGGACCGGCGCCCGCAAGACCATGAACATGTCGGCCCACGTCCACTTCTGAGGAGCACAGCGGTGAAGATCGGAGTTCTGGTTTCCGAAGGCCCCTACACGCACGAAGCTGCGGATTCGGCCTACAAGTTCGTGACGGCGGCCCTGGCCGCCGGGCACGAGGTGCCGCGGGTGTTCTTCTACCACGATGGCGTCAACGTCGCCACGCGGCTCAGCGTTCCGCCCCAGGACGAGCGCCACATCCAGCGCAACTGGACGACGCTCGCCAAGGAGCATGGGGTCGATCTCGTGGTCTGCATCGCCGCCGCCCAGCGCCGCGGCATCCTCGACGAGAACGAGGCGAAGCGGCAGGGCAAGGACACCGACAACCTGGCCGAGGGCTTCCGGATCTCCGGTCTCGGGCAACTGATCGAAATGGCCATCCAGACCGACCGTCTGGTGACCTTCGGGGATTGAGGGAGGAGCACCATGTCCGACGTGAAGAAGTTCCTCTACGTGAACCGCAAGGCGCCCTACGGCACGATCTATGCGCTGGAAAGCCTTGAGGTCGTCCTGATCGGCGCGGCCTTCGAACAGGATGTTGCCCTGGCCTTCCTCGACGATGGCGTGTTCCAGCTCACCAAGGGGCAGAACACCGAAGAAATCGGCATGAAGAACTTTTCGCCGACGTTCCGGGCCCTTGGCGACTATGACGTTCAGAAGCTCTACGTCGAGCGCGAGAGCCTTGAAGAACGGGGGCTCAGCGAGGACGACCTGATCGAGGTGGTCTACGAGGACGAAGACGATGACTGGGCCGAAAAGCCGGCCATCCGCGTCATCAGCCGTGCCGAAATGTCCGACGTCATGGCCGAAGCCGACGTCATCCTGAGCTTCTGAGGGAGGGGAGAGATGTCAACGCTGCATACGGTGAACAAATCGCCCTTCGCGACCCAGGCGCTGGTCAGCTGCCTGAACCATGCCAAGCCCGGCGATGCGGTGCTCATGATCGAGGACGGCGTCTATGGCGGGCTGGGCGGCACGGGTTTGACCGATATCATCGTCGAGTTCGGCAAGAACGTGTCACTTTACGTGTTGTCACCCGATCTCGCCGCGCGCGGGATCGATGCCGGGCGGCTGGCGCCCGGGGTCGAGGGTGTCGGCTACGACGGGTTTGTGGATCTTGTCACAAAACATGACCGGACCCAGGCCTGGCTTTGAGTTTGTCAAGAGAAGGAAAGCGAAAATGTCCTATCAACTGAACGGTCAGACCATCGAGACCGACGAAGAGGGCTACATCACCAATCTCAGCGATTGGTCGCCCGAGCTCGCCGAAGTCATCGCCAAGGAAGAAGGCCTCGAGATGAACGACGAGCGCTGGGAAGTGGTCAACTTCCTGCGTGATTACTACGACGAGTACCAGATCGCTCCGGCGGTGCGCGTGCTCATCAAGGCCCTGAAAAAGACGATGGGCCCCGAGAAGGGCAACAACAAGTACATGTACGAGCTGTTCCCCTACGGGCCGGCCAAGCAGGCGTGCAAGATCGCCGGTCTGCCCAAGCCGACCGGCTGCGTCTGAGTCCCACCAATATTTCCGGCGGCGCCCCTGGTGCCGCCGGAGCCGAAGAAAGAGCTCATGTCCCGCATGAACCCGGGGCAAGTGAGGGGAGGAGTCTGCGTGCTTTCTACGCTCTACGCATTGATGTTTTACGCGGCGACGGTGCTGATCGTCGTCGGGGTCGGCGCGAAGATCCGCAAATACGCGCTCACCCCCGCGCCGCTGAAAATACCGACAACGCCGGCCCCGGTGACCGAAACCGGCGTGGTGTTGCGCATGCTGCGTGAAGTGCTCTTCTTCGAAAGTCTCTACAAGTCGAACAAGTGGATCTGGGCCTTTGGCTGGATCTTCCACATGGCGCTCTGGCTGATCGTCATCCGCCATCTGCGCTATACCATTCCCGGCACGACGCCGGCGCTGCTGAATTTCCTGCAACCCTTTGGAAAATATGCAGGGTTTGCGATGGTTCTGGGCCTCGCCGGGCTCTGGGCGCGGCGCTTTCTCGTCGACCGGGTGCGCTACATCTCGAACCCGTCCGACCACCTGATCCTCGCGCTGCTGGTGGCCATCGGCCTGTCGGGCCTGTCGATGAAATACGTCGCCCACACCGACGTGATCGCGGTGAAGGCCTTCATGAGCGGGCTCTGGACCTTCCAGATCAACACCCTGCCCACCGATCCGCTGATCCTCATTCACCTGACGCTGGTGCTGATGCTGATGATCGTCTTCCCGATCTCGAAACTGCTGCACGCCCCCGGCGTCTTCTTCAGCCCGACCCGCAACCAGGTCGACAACCCGCGCGAAAAGCGCCACCTCGCCCCATGGGCGGCCGAACTGGAGAAATGACCCATGGCTGATGGCGATACCCAGGTTCCGATCCTCGACGATCCGCTGCAGGTGCCTTGCATCAAGCCGGGGGCGATGGAAGGGCTGCAACCCTTCCTTGCCAGCCCCGAACATCAGGAGGCGCTCGGCTTCCCCGGCGAGCTCGTGCCCGACTGGAAGGAAAAGGCCCTCGCCAAGATGGCGGAACTGGCCGAGAAGAACCGTGCCTTCCAGGTTTATCTCGACATCTGCGTGAAGTGCGGCGCCTGCACCGACAAGTGCCATTACTTCCTCGGCACCGCCGATCCGAAGAACATGCCCGTCGCGCGGCAAGACCTGCTGCGCTCGGTCTACCGGCGCTATTTCACCTTCGCCGGCAAGTATTTCCCGTGGCTCGTCGGGGCGCGCGACCTCACCGAGGACGTGCTCAAGGAATGGTATTCCTACTATCACCAGTGCTCGGAGTGCCGGCGCTGCTCGGTCTTCTGCCCCTACGGCATCGACACCGCCGAGATCACCATGGCCGCCCGCGACATTCTCGACGCCGTCGGCATGGGCCAGAAATACTCCAACGAGATCATCGGCAAGGTTCACGCCGTGGGCAACAACCTCGGCCTGAACCCGAAAGCGCTCGCGGCAACGCTCGAAGGCCTCGAGGAAGACATCGAAGACGATACCGGCGTCTCGGTGCGTCTGCCGATCGACGAGAAGGGCGCAGACATCCTTCTCGTCACGCCGTCGGCCGACTTCTTTGCCGAACCGCATATCGAGGGCCTGATCGGCTATGCCAAGGTGTTTCATCAGGCGGGCGTGAGCTGGACACTCAGCTCCTACGCCTCGGAAGCGGCCAACTTCGGCCTGTTCATCGGCAACTACGAGAACATGCGCCTCGTCAGCCAGCGCATCCGCAAGGCGGCGAAGGATCTTGGCGTCAAGCGGATCATCTTCGGCGAGTGCGGCCACGCCTGGCGGGTGGCCTACAGCTTCCTGAACACGCTGGCCGGCCCCTGGGATTTTCTCGATCCGAACTACCCCGTGCCGCAGCACATTCTCGAATTCACCTGGAACGAGATCCAGAAGGGCACGCTGAAGCTCGACAAGTCGAAGAACGATCACATGACGATCACCTTCCACGACAGCTGCAACGTCGCCCGTGGCAGCCGGATGGGCGACATGCCGGGCGGCCAGTTCGAGATACCGCGCAACGTGATCAAGGCGGTCTGCAACAACTACGTCGATATGGACCGCGACACGATCTATGAATCGACCCTTTGCTGCGGCGGCGGCGGGGGCCTTTTGACCGACGACCTGATGGATCTTCGCATCAAGGGCGCAAGCCCCCGCATGGCGGCGCTCAGGGAGGTGACCGAGAACGACGGCGTCACCCACATGGCGGCCATCTGCGCCATCTGCAAGACGCAGTTCTCGAAGGTCATGCCGAAATATGGCTACGACATGGACCAGATCGTTTCGGTGCACCAGCTGGTGTCGAACGCGATCATCCTCGATGGCCAGGAAACCGATGACGCCGAAAGTTGAGGCGCAAGGGAGGACCAGACAATGAACGACTTGGACCCGAAGACGAAGCCGACTTTCCGGCGGTTCCACGAAGGTGAATCCCCGAAAGACTGGGATCTGCATGAGAAGATCTTCCAGGCGGATCACTCCTACAAGTGCCCGACCTACGTGCACAAGACGCCCCCTTGCCAGGCGTCCTGCCCCTCGGGCCACAACATTCGGGGCTGGCTGGCCATTGCCCGCGGCATGGACAAGCCGCCGGTCGAAGACATGCCCTGGCAGGAATATGCCTTCCGCTCGATGATCGAGGCAAACCCCTTCCCGGCGACCATGGGGCGGGTCTGCCCCGCGCCCTGCGAGGCGGGCTGCAACCGCAACGAAGTAGACGATTACGTCGGCATCAACGGCGTCGAGCAGTATGTCGGCGACTGGGCCAACGAGAACAACGTCAAGATGCCCG
>RFKM01000144.1 GCA_003694465.1 Alphaproteobacteria bacterium | reverse complement strand
GGCCGGGCGGAGGGTCCGCCCGGCGCAGGGTTTGGGTGGGTTTCGGTGCGGCCGCTCAGGCCTTGGCCTCGGGGGCCTCGGGGGCGTCATCGCCCGTATCGGCCGCACCGTCCTCCGCGCTCGAGGCTTCGGTCCAGTCCGCATGGCGGCTGCGGGCGGCCTCGGCGCGCTCGGTCATGAACGCGTCGAATTCCTGCTTGTCCTTGGCCGCGCGCAGGCGCTCGAGGAAGGCCTCGAACTGCTCCTGCTCCTCGACGAGGCGCGAGAGGGTTTCGGCCTTGTAGGCATCGAAGGCGGAATTGCCCGAGGGGCGCATGGCGGCGCGGGCCGAGCGGTGGTGACGGTGCAGGGCGCCCGCGCCGGCGTGGCGGTGGCGGGCGTGGCCGCAGGACGAATTGAACATGCGTTTGCTCCAGATCATGTAGGCCAGAAGGGCAAGGCCGATCGGCCAGAAGAGAATGAACCCGAGCACCATGGCGGCGATCCAGGCGCCCTTGCCACGGGCGTCGAGCCAGGCCTCGACCCGGTGCAGGGGGCCGTCGGCGCGGGTGCTGGGGGTGTGGTCAAGGGCGATGGTCATCGGGTGCTCCTCGTTGGTTGCAATGTGAATGACTTTCACATTACCCAAGATGGGCGGCGCGGCGGCAAATTCAAGCCAGAATGTGAACGATTTTCACATTTTTTCGACCGGTGCCGTGAAATCAATGACTTGCGCGCTGGAAAGGCGGCAAAGTTCGCGCGGGTTCAGCCGGAAAAGGTGCGGTGGCGTGCCGGCGGCGGCCCAGACCTCGGCAAATCGCGCAGCGGAGGGTCGAGAAAGGCCCGAATCGGCGTGACATGGCCGATGGGGGCGACACCGCCGATGGAAAGCGGGTCTGGGCGCCGGGCGCTGCGCGGGGCGCGACGGTCGAGCCCCGGTTCGGCCTCCGGCGACCTGGGCGCTTGACGGCGCCGGCGCCCCCGCGCAGTCTCGCGCCATGAATTTCGCCGCGCGCCTTGCCCGAGTTCCCATTCCCTTCGAGCCCGAAGCTGGCGCCGAGGCCCGCGCCCGGCTGGCCGATCTGCCCCCCGAGCTGGGCGAGCTGGTCGCCGGGGCGGCGGGGTGCAGCCCCTACCTTGCCGGTCTGATCGCGTCCGAGGAAGACTGGCTGCGCGCCGCCCTCGCCGGGGCGCCGGAAGATGCGCTCGAGACGCTCCTTGCCGAGGCCTCCGCGGGCGAGGACGACCCAGCCGCGCGCCTGCGCCATGCCAAGCGGCGGGTGGCGCTTCTGGTCGCGCTGGCCGATCTCGGCGGGGTCTGGCCGCTCGAGACGGTGACCGGCGCGCTTACCCGCTTTGCCGATGTCGCCACCGGGCGGGCGCTGATCTTCCAGGTTGGGCGCGAGATCGCCCGCGGCAAGCTGCCGGGGGCGGGGCCCGACGACCTGCGCACCGCCGCCGGGGCGGTGGCGCTGGCGATGGGCAAGATGGGGGCGGGGGAGCTCAACTATTCCTCCGACATCGACCTCATCATGCTCTTCGACGATACCCGCTACGGCGAGGACAGTTTCGACGAGGCCCGCGCCGCCTTCGTGCGCGCGACCCGGCGCATGGCGGCAACCCTTTCGGAGCGCACCGCCGAGGGCTATGTCTTCCGCACCGATCTGCGCCTGCGCCCCGATCCGGCGGTCACCCCGGTGATCCTGTCGATGGAAGCGGCAGAACGCTATTACGAAAGCCTCGGGCGCACCTGGGAACGGGCCGCCTACATCAAGGCCCGCCCCGCCGCCGGCGACATCGCGGCGGGCGCGCGCTTTCTAGACCGCCTGCGCCCCTTCGTCTGGCGCAAGCATCTCGACTTTGCCGCCATCGAGGATGCCCACGACATGCGCCTGCGCATCCGCAGCCACAAGGGGCTGCATGGCGGCGGCGGGCTCGCGGCATTGCCGGGGCACGACATGAAGCTCGGGCGCGGCGGCATCCGCGAGATCGAGTTCTTCACCCAGACGCGGCAGCTGATCGCCGGCGGGCGCGACCCGGACCTGCGGGTGCGCGGCACGCTCGAGGGGCTTTCGGCGCTGGCAGGCAAGGGCTGGATCCCGGCCGAGACCGCCGAAACCCTCTCCGCCCATTACCGGCGCCACCGCGAGATCGAGCACCGGTTGCAGATGCTGCACGATGCCCAGACCCATCGGCTACCGGGCGACGAGGAGGGCTTTCGCCGGCTCGTCAATTTCATGGGCGAGAGCGACGTGGCGGCCTGGAAGCGCCGGCTGGCCGCGGCGCTCGACGAGGTGCATGGCCTCACCGAGGGGTTCTTTGCCCCCGGCGCCCCGCGCGCCCCGCAGATCGAGCTCAGCCCCGACGAGGAAGAGATCGTCTCGCGCTGGAACACCTATGCCGCCTGCCGCTCGTCGCGGGCGGCGCGGATCTTCGAACGCCTCAAGCCCGATCTGCTGTCGCGCTTCCGGCGCGCCGCCCGCCCGCGCGAGGCGCTGGTGCATTTCGACGCCTTTCTCAAGCGCCTGCCGGCGGGGGTGCAGGTGTTCTCGCTGTTCGAGGCCAACCCGGCGCTGGTGGACCTGATCGTCGACATCGTCGCCACCTCGCCGGCGCTGGCCGAATATCTCGGCGCCCATGCCGGGGTGCTCGACGCGGTGATCGGGGGCGACTTCTTTGCCCCCTGGCCGGGGCGGGCGGCGGTCGAGGCGGCGCTTGCCCGGGCGCTCGAAGCGGTGGACGACGATTACGAGGCCCAGCTCGACACTGCCCGGGCGGTGAAGCAGGAATGGCACTTCCGCATCGGCGTGCATCACCTGCGCGGGCTCATCGACGGGCCCGAGGCCTCGGCCCAATACAGCGACCTCGCCGAGGCGGTGCTGCGGGCGCTCTGGCCGGTCGTCGAGGCGCAGTTCGCCCGCAAGCACGGGCCGGCGCCGGGGCGGGGCGCGGCGCTGCTGGGCATGGGCAGCCTCGGGGCGCGGATGCTGTCTTCGACCTCCGATCTCGATCTCATCGTCATCCATGACGCCGCCGGGGCCGAGGCCTCGGACGGCCCGCGTCCGCTCGCCGCCCGGGCGTGGTATGCCCGTTTCACCCAGGCGCTGGTCACCGCGCTGAGCGCGCCGATGAAGGGCGGCAAGCTTTACGAGGTCGACATGCGCCTGCGCCCCTCGGGCCGGCAAGGGCCGGTGGCCACCGCCCTCGGCGCCTTCCGCGACTACCAGCTGAACGAGGCCTGGACCTGGG
>RFKM01000143.1 GCA_003694465.1 Alphaproteobacteria bacterium | reverse complement strand
GCCTTCGGTGGCAAAGTTCCGCCGCGGAGGGTTCATGCTGATCGTGGAAAATGTGATCGACGACGAAGGCCAGCGGCGCAGAGCCGCGTGAACGGCGGCGCGCAGCCGCACCCGTCTTTCAAGGCACGCCCCCGGCGCGGGCAGGCCGCATGAGGGGTTTTCTGCGGCGCGAATGGCGGCGCTTCGTCGACCGCTGCGTCTGGTCCTGGGCCGGTTGGCGCGAGACCTGGGCTTCCGAGCCTTCGCTCCGGTTCTGGGCGGCGATCGTCGGCGTCTCGAGCCTCGCCGCCCTCGCCCTTCCCCTGAGCTTTGCCGAACGGGCGGTGATCCTGCCTCTCGGGGTTCTGGTTCTGGCCGCCGAACTGATGAACACGGCGGTGGAACGGGCGGTCGATTTCGTTTCGACCGAGCGGCACGATCTGGCCCGGCGCGCCAAGGATGCCGCCTCGGGGGCGGTTGCGCTGACCGCGATTGCCGGCGGGCTTGGCTGGGCCGTGGTGCTCTGGCGTCTTGCCGCCGGCGGGGCCTGATCAGCGCGCCTCTTCTTCGAGGTGCAGCTTCATTTCCACCAGAACCTTTTGCAGGGCGAGGGTTTCCTGCAAGAGCCGCTTGGCCTCGTTGGCGGTGATGACCCCGTCTTCGATCGATTGCTGGTATTCCGCCATCAGCATGGCGAAGCGCTGGGAAAGGGCGATCACGTCGCTGTTGACCCCACCGCCGGAATTGCGCGCCTCGCCGTTGCCATCGAGCGTGTGGCCCGAAAGCTCGGCGAGGGCCGAGGTGACATGCGGATAGCGCGCCGCGGCCTCGAGCTGGGCCACGGTGTCGATCGGCATGAAGCGGGCGGCGTGTTCGTCGGAGTCGGAATAATAGCGCCCGAGCGTCGCCTTCGACTTGCCGGTCAGCTCGCAGGCCGCCTCCAGCCCCACGTCCTTGACCAGCGCCTCGGTGTGCTTTTTCAGATAATCCCCGAAAACGGACATACCCTTTTCTCCCCACCACATCCCCATGCCGCCGCGCCACGGGGAAAGACGGTGCCGTTTTCCCATTTTTTCACCCCGTTGTGAATGGCTTGATGCAGGGGTCCGGCAAGCCGGGCCAAGACGGTTCCCCGGCGCGAAGCGAAGGGGAGGGGGCATTCCCCGCAAGCGGGGGGGTGCTGGCTGCGGCCAGGAGAGAATGCGGCGCGTTATGAGTGGGGGGCCGTTCCATCCCCAGGGCCGTTCGGCCCATGGCCCCGTTGCGTTCGGCCGGTTCTCTCCCCCTTTTCCGTCGGCGGGGTTGATGCGCGCGGTGCCGGCCGCTATCCGGAAGCCATGGCCAAGCTCTATTTCCATTATTCGACGATGAACGCCGGCAAGTCGACCTTGCTGCTCCAGGCCTCGCACAACTACCGCGAGCGGGGGATGGATACCTACCTGATCACCGCGCGGCTCGACAATCGCGCCGGCGAGGGGCGGATCGGCAGCCGGATCGGCATTGGCGCCGATGCCGACACTTTCGAGGCCGGCGAGGACATGTTTGCCAAGATCGCGGCGCGGCTCGAGCAAGGTCCGGTGGCCTGTGTCTTCATCGACGAGGCGCAGTTCCTCGAGCCCGAACAGGTCTGGCAACTGGCCCGGGCGGTTGATGACCTTCGCGTGCCGGTGATGGCCTACGGCTTGCGGGTCGATTTCCGGGGCGAGCTGTTTCCGGGGTCGGCAACGCTTCTGGCCCTTGCCGACGAGATGCGCGAGGCGCGCACCATCTGCCATTGCGGCAAGAAGGCGACGATGGTGGTGCGCCAGGATGCCGAGGGGAACGTGCTCACCGACGGGGCGCAGGTTCAGATCGGTGGCAACGAAACCTATGTGAGCCTGTGCCGCCGGCACTGGCGCGAAGCGGTGGGAGATCGTCCCCAAGCGCGCTAACGGGGCTCTGCCGCGATCGCCTCCCCTGCCCCGACCGTCTCGCCCAATGCCGAAGGCCCCGGTGCGCCGCCTTCCGGGCTGCGCCCCGCGGGCGTCACCACGTCGCAGCCGATGCGCCGACGATGGCCCTTGCACATGACTGACCGGTCATTTAGTTTCTGCGCATGCAAGAGCGCGAGTCGTCCTCCCCCAAGTTCCAGCGCCGCGCCGAACACCGGCGCGACGAGCTGCTCGACGCCGCCCTCGACCTGTTCGGCGAAAGGGGCTATGCCCAGACCTCGGTTGCCGCCATCGCCCGGCGCGCGGGCCTCTCGAAGGGCGCGGTCTATCTCTATTTCGACTCCAAACAGGCAATACTCGAAGGCCTCGTCAAACGCGCGCTGTCGCCGGTCGCCGCGCAGGCGATCGACGGCGCAAAGAACGCCGCGCCCGGCATCGAGACCGCCCTGAGAAACCTGCTCGGCAGCGTCACCGGGGCGATGGCACAGAAGCAGGTCGTCGCCGTTCTCAAGATCGTCCTTTCCGAGGCCGGCGTCGCCCCGGAGATCGCCGCGATGTATCGGCATGCGGTCTTCGACGTCGTCGTGCCCGCCGCAAGCGCCCTGATCGAGGCCGCCATCG
>RFKM01000142.1 GCA_003694465.1 Alphaproteobacteria bacterium | reverse complement strand
TTACCCCGGGCAGAGCCTTGCGGCGCGCTTCGGGGATCGGTTCGTCGCAATCGGCGCAGTGGGTGGCGCTTTCGCCGCGTGGGGCCGGGCGCGCGCGCAGGCGTTCGAGTTCCTCGGCGATCGAGGCTTCGATCTGCTCATGCACCGCGCCGTCGCGCGTCCAGCCTCCGGCCATCGGGTTGTCCTCCTCGCGCTCAGCATAGACCGGTGCGGGGCGCGGCGCCAGCGCCGGGAGTCAGGCGACGTCTTCGGCGCAGGTGCGGCAGAACGGGGTGAAGGGGATGAGGTCGAGCCGTTCGGGGGCGATTTCAGCGCCGCAGCGCACGCAGTATCCGAACTCGCCCTCCTCGACCCGGGTCAGGGCGGCGGTGATCTTTGCCAGTTCCGACCGGGCGGCCTCGCCCATGCTTTCCAGCACCTCGTCGCCCTCGCGCTCGGTGGCGAGTTCTTCCCAGTCGCGGGTCTGGTGGCCTTCGAGCGTCTCCTCGATCTCGCGCAGGCGCGCCTCAAGTTCGTCGCGGCGCGCCTCGAGGATTGTCCGGTATTTTGCAACGTCGACCATGGATCTCCCTCCTGGTCCGACTGTCACCCGTGTCTGGAGCGCGCGCCTTGACACAAGTCAAGCGCCGGGTCGGGCGGGCGCGTTAGCCTTCGGCGCTGGCGGGCTCGATCGGGATGGGGGAAGGATCGAGGCCGAAGGACTCTTGCCCGGGGGACGCGCCGAGCGTTTCGCCCAAGTCGGCGGCCGGTGGGGGCTGGGCCATGTCGGCGGCGGAGGGGCCGGCGCCGCTCCGCGCGCCGGGGGCAAGATTTTCGAGCGCCTGCGGCTTGCGCGCTTCGACAGGCATGCGAGGGGCAGGCTCGCGCTTGCCAAGGTGGGTCAGGCGCAGGGCGCGGTGGCCGCCGGACTTGCCCAGCCGCCCCGTCGCCACGAGCTCTCCGGCAAGATCCTCGAGGCGCACGCCATCGAGCGCGCCGTCGGGGAGGGGCAGGACGTCACCGGGGGCGAGGGCCTCGAGGGCGGCGAGGGTCATGGTCTGACGCGCCAGCACGGCGGTGAGCCGCGCCTCGCTTTCGAGAACATGGGCCCGTAGCGCTTCATGGAACGAGGGGGCGGCTTCGCCGACATCCCGGGCATCCGGGCGCGGCTCTGGCACGGCAAGGCGCAGGCGTGCGCCGTGCCCGGCCCCGCCGAGCGCGAGGTCGAACGCGATTTCGCGGTAATCGGCGGGCTCCAGTTCGCGCCCGGCGGCCTCGGCATCGGGCAGGTGATAGGCGAATCGAAAGGCGCGAAACATCTCGGCATCCGGGATCGAATCGCCCGCGAGGCGGGAATCGAGCAGTTCGAGCATGCCGTCGATCACGTCGGCGCACATGGCCGCATCGGTGCGCGTGGGTGCGCGCGGCGGCGTGTCCGCGCTCGGGATGCGCCCGGCGGTCTGCATGCCGACGATCGCCGCGACAAGGTGCCGGTCAAGCACGACGAGGCCGTAGCGCGCGACAAGGGCGACGAGCGCCCCTTCGGGCACGTCCGCGACAAGGTCTTCGAGCCCGCAGCGCCGCTCGGCGGGCGGCTTTGCGCGCAGCGCCAACCCGGCCAGATCCTGCGCGGCACGCGCGAGGGCGCGCACGAGGGTGGCGGCAACCGGGCTGGGCGCCTCTGCACCGCCCCTGCCGCCCGCGGGGGGGCGGAGCTTGCGCCGGATCACCTTTTCGGACGATTGACTCGTCATCTGCCTCTTGCCTGTGCCATCGGTCTCTTTCGGTGTGGCAGATCGAGGTTGCCAAAAGGTTACCGGTGATCGGCGCGCGGGCACTTTTTGCCCGCCCGCCGGGCCGGCGCGGGCTCAGCCCGGCAGCACGACGCGGAAGGCCGCGCCCCCCTGCCCCGGCAGATAGGCGATCGTGCCGCCAAGACGGCTCATGATTTCGCGGCAGATCGCCAGCCCGAGCCCCGCGCCGCCGGCCTTCTGGTGGTCGGACAGGCGGGAGAATTTCTCGAAGATCACGCTCTGGCTGGCCTCGGGGATGCCCTTTCCGTTGTCGATGAAATCGACCATCGTCTGGCCCTCGCGCCGCGCGACCCGGATCGTCAGGCGCGGCTTGGGGGCGTCGCAATATTTCGCGGCATTGGCGATGAGATTGATGAAGACCTGCGCGAGGCGGTCGGGGTCGGTGGTGACCGTCAGCCCCTCGCGGGCCTTGTCGCGCCGGATCTCGAGCCCCTGGGCCGGCGCGCCGGTCACGGTGATGGCCCGGTCGATCACCTCGCCAAGCGGAACCGGAACGCAACTGATGTTGACCTGCCCGGCCTCGAGCACGGACAGATCGAGCAGATCGTCGAGCAGGCGGGTCAGGCGGATCGCCTCGTCCTGGATGATACCGGCAAAGCGGGCCTGCTCGGCCGCGTCGAGCCCGCCGGCCTGCAGGATTTCGGAAAAGGCCCGGATCGAGGTCATCGGGGTGCGCAATTCGTGGCTGATCTGGCTCAGGAAGGCGTCTTTCTGAATCGACAGCTGGGTGAGCTTGGCATTGGCCTCGCCGAGTTGGCGGGCGGTGCGGGCGAGCTCTTCCGATTTCGCTTCGAGCTGGGAGGAATATTCGAGCATCTGCTGCGTCTCGTCGGCCACCGCCATCAGGTCTTCGACCGAAACCGCCGCCCCGCCAACGATCTGCCCGATCATCGCATGGGCAGTGGCGCCCCCCACCGAGCCGGAAAGCTCGCGCTCGAGCCGGGCGAGGAAATCGGGGGTCGTGTCCGGCAGATAGCCCGATTTGCCCTGCGCCGCCGCCTGATCGCGAAACAGCTTCTGGGCCGCCGCCCCGCCCATGATCCGCTGCGCCATGATGAGCAGATCCTCGGCCTCGGCGCTGCCGCGCGTCCAGCCGCGCGCCGGGCTGGAATGTTCGAAGACATTGACGAATTGCGCCCCCTGCAGGCGCTCGACCGGCGAGGGGAAGGTCAGCAGCGAAACGCCGGTGAAGGCCAGCGTGTTGAACAGCAGCGACCAAAGGATCGCATGCACCACCGGGTCGAGCCCGTCGATCCCGAAAAAGGCCTGCGGGCGCAGCCAGCCGATGCCGAAGGGGCCCGCGGCCAGCAGGTCGGGCGCAAACACCGCCGGCCCGAAGGAGGGCAGGAACAGCGCATAGGCCCAGACCGCGAAGCCGGTGAGCAGGCCGGCGGCCGCGCCGGTTCCCGTCGCGCCGCGCCAGAATAGCCCCCCCAGCATCGCCGGCAGCACCTGGGCGATGCCGACGAAAGAGATCAGGCCGATCGCCGCCAGGGCGCTGCCACCGCCGGAAAGGCGGAAATAGAGATAGCCCAGCGCCAGCACCCCGCCGATGGAGAGCCGCCGCGCCGTCAGGACGATATTGCGCACGTCGCCCGATTTCGAGGCACCGCCCCGGCGGATCGACAGCCAGATCGGCATGACGATGTGGTTGGAGACCATGGTCGAAAGGGCGATGGCGGCGACGATCACCATCGAGGTGGCGGAAGAAAAGCCGCCGATGAAGGCCAGCGCCGCCAGCCCGTCGTGACCGCTGGCCAGCGGCAGGGTGAGGACGAAAAGGTCGGGGTTCGCCCCCTCGGGCAGGCGCGCCAGCCCCACCGCGGCAATCGGGATCACGAACAGGCTCATCAGGAAGAGATAGAGCGGGAAGGCCCAGGAGGCGGTGGCCAGCTGGCGCTCCTCGACGTTCTCGACCACCAGAACATGAAACATCCGCGGCAGCGTCAGGAAGGCCGCCCCGGCAAGGAAGGTGAGCGAAACCCAGCGCCCGCCGTCGATCCGCCAGTCGGCGATCGGCGTCTTTGCAATGGTCGCCGCCGTGCCCGCGAGCCCGCCGCCGAGGCCCCAGACCACGAACACCCCCACCGCCAGAAGGGCGACGAGCTTGACCACCGCCTCGACGGCAATCGCCGTCACCACCCCGTGGTGGCGCTCATTCACGTCGAGGTTGCGGGTGCCGAAGATCACCGTGAAGAGCGCCAGCCCCGCCGCCACCCAGAGCGCCGTTCCCGGCGCCCCCGCCGCCGTCAGCCCGTGCGCCGGGCGCGGGCCGAAGACCTCGAGCGCCAGCGTCACCGATTGCAGTTGCAGGGCGATGTAGGGCGTGGTTGCGACGACCGCCAGAACGGTGACGATCACCCCCAGCAAGTTCGACTTTCCATAGCGCGAGGAAATCAGGTCGGCCACCGAGGTGACCCGCTGCGCCCGGCCGATGCGCACCAGCTTGCGCAGCACCCACCACCAGCCGACCATGACCAGCGTCGGCCCGATGTAGATGGTGACGAATTCGAGCCCCGAGCGGGCGGCATAGCCGACGGCGCCGTAGAAGGTCCAGGCGGTGCAATAGACCGACAGGCTGAGGGTGTAGACGACCGGTGCCCGCAACCAGGCGCCGCGCCCGGCCCGGGCCCATTTGTCGGCGGCGAAGGCAACGCCGAACAGGAAGGCCACGTAAACGAGGCTGATGAAGATCAGCAGGTTCGAACTCATCGGCCCCCGCCCCCGGCCCCGGTCGGCGCGGGTGCACGC
>RFKM01000141.1 GCA_003694465.1 Alphaproteobacteria bacterium | reverse complement strand
GCGCGAAGAGCGGGTGGCGATGATCCTGCGCGACCAGAACGAGTTCCCGGTCGTCTTCTGGGGGGCGATGAAGGCCGGCGCGATCCCGGTTCCGCTCAACACCCTGCTCTCCGCGCCGGTTTACGAGACGATCCTGACCGACAGCCGCGCGACGATGCTGGTGGTCTCGGAGGCGCTGTGGGAGACCGTCGCCCCGGCGATCGCCGACAACCCCTTCCTGCGGCATGTGGTCGTGGTCGGCGCGGCGCCGGAGGGGGCGGAGAGCTTCGAAGCGTTCACCGCCGATGCGCCCGAGGTGGAGCCGGCCATGGCCAGCGCCGACGAACTGGCCTTCTGGCTTTATTCTTCCGGCTCGACGGGGGCGCCGAAGGGGGTGCGGCATGTCCATTCCGCGCTGCGCGCCACCGCCGAGACCTTCGGCCAGCAAGTGCTGGGCATCCGCGAGGACGATGTCGTGCACTCGGTGGCGAAGATGTTCTTTGCCTATGGGCTGGGCAACGCCATGTCCTTCCCGATGAGCGTCGGGGCGACGACGGTGCTCTTCTCCGGCCGGCCTACGCCCGAGGCGGCCCTTCGGATCATGGCCGAAGAGCGCCCGACGCTGTTCTGCGCCGTGCCGACGCTCTTTGCCGCGCTTGTGGCCGAGCAGGAGCGGCGCGGGGGCGCGCCCGACCATGCCCTGCGCCTGTGCACCTCGGCCGGCGAGGCCCTGCCGCGCGAGATCGGCGAGCGCTGGGAGCGGCTCTGGGGCTGCGAGATCATCGACGGCGTCGGCTCGACGGAAATGCTGCACATCTTCCTGTCGAACCGGCCGGGCGACGTGCATTACGGCACCTCCGGCATTCCGGTTCCGGGCTACGAGGTGCGCCTTGTCGACGAGAATGACGCCGAGGTCGCCGACGGCGAGGTGGGCGAGCTTCTGGTGCGCGGGCCTTCCGCCGCCGAGGGCTACTGGAACCGCCGCGACAAGAGCCGCGACACCTTTCAGGGCCACTGGACGCGCACCGGCGACAAGTATGAGCGCGATGCCGAAGGCCGCTTCATCTACTGCGGGCGCACCGACGACATGTTCAAGGTCTCGGGCATCTGGGTCTCGCCCTTCGAGGTCGAACAGGCGCTGGTCGAACATCCCTCGGTGCTCGAGGCGGCGGTGGTCGCGCGGCGGGACGAAAGCGACCTCGTCAAGCCCGCCGCCTTCGTGGTGCTCAAGCCGGGGGCCGAAACGCCGGCGGAGGACGCGCTCAAGTCCTTCGTGAAAGAGCGCATCGGGATGTGGAAATACCCCCGCTGGATCAGCTTCGTCGACGATCTGCCGAAAACCGCCACCGGCAAGATCCAGCGCTTCAAGCTGCGCGACGGCGGCACATGAGGGCGCGCACCGGCTGGATCGAGGCCGGCGGGGCGCGGCTCGAATGGGCGCGCTGGGGCGAGGGGCGCGCGGCCGGCGGGCCGGTTCTCGTGCTCTTGCACGAGGGCCTCGGCTGCGTGGCGCTCTGGCGCGACGTGCCCGCCGCGCTGGCCGAGATGACCGGGCTCGAAGTGTTTGCCTGGAGCCGGGCGGGTTATGGCCGCTCCAGCCCGGCGCCCCTGCCGCGCCCGCTCGACTACATGACGCGCGAGGCGGTCGAGGTGCTGCCCGAGGTGCTGGCCGGGCTGGGCGACCGGCCGATCGTGCTCATCGGCCATTCCGACGGGGCGACCATCGCCGCCGAATATGCCGGGCGGGTGCGCGACCGGCGCCTTGCCGGCCTCGTGCTCATCGCCCCACATTTCTTCACCGAGGCCGAGGGCCTTGCCGAGATTGCTGCCGCCCGCATGGCCTTCGAGAACGGCGATCTGCGGGCGCGGCTGGGAAAATACCACCGCGACCCCGACAACGCCTTCCGCGGCTGGAACGAGGTCTGGCTTTCTCCGGGGTTCCGGGGATGGAACGTTGCCGACGTGATCGAGGGCTGGTCGGTGCCGTGCCTCGCGATCCAGGGCCTCGCCGATCCCTACGGCACGCTCGCCCAGCTGCGCGAGATCGAGGCGCGCAGCCCGGCGCAGGTAGAGGTTCTGACCATCGAGGGCGCGCGCCATGCCCCCCATCTCGAGGCGCCGGGCGAAACCCTGCCGGCGATCGCCGCCTTCGTTGCCGGCATCGGTTCGATGGGCGGCAATGACATGCAAAATACCGCCAAATAAGCGAGATGGCGCGCCAATACGCTCAAAATAGGGGTGAAAAATTGTGCAAGATAATTCGCAACAAGTTTGAACCAGGCAATCTGCCGCCCTATTCTCAGGCGGCGGAACAGGGAGGAAACGCGTGACCAAGCCGATCGATTTTGCCACCAGTCCGGCGCAATACCGCCACTGGAAGGTGTCCTATGACGGGCCCGTGGCAACGGTGACCATGGATGTGGATGAGGACGGCGGGCTGTTCGAGGGCTACCAGCTCAAGCTTAACTCCTACGATCTCGGCGTCGATATCGAGCTTTACGACATCACCCAGCGGATGCGGTTCGAGCACCCCGAGGTCAAGGTCGTGGTGCTCACCTCGGGCAAGGACAGGGTCTTCTGCGCCGGCGCCAACATCCGCATGCTGGGCGGGGCGAGCCATGCCCACAAGGTCAATTTCTGCAAGTTCACCAACGAAACGCGCAACGCCTTCGAGGCGGCCGAGGCGGAGTCAGGGCAGAAGTGGATCGCCGCCATCAAGGGCGCCTGCGCCGGCGGCGGCTACGAGCTTGCCCTGGCCTGCAACCACATCATGCTCACCGACGATTCGAGCTCTTCGGTCGCCCTGCCCGAAGTGCCGCTGCTGGCGGTGCTGCCGGGCACCGGCGGGCTCACCCGGCTGACCGACAAGCGCAAGGTCCGGCGCGACCGGGCCGATGTCTTCTGCACGATGGAAGAGGGGATTCGCGGCCGCCGCGCGCTCGATTGGCGGCTGGTTGACGAGGTGGTCCCGAATGCCCGTTTCGAGGCCACCGTCGCCGAGAGGGCGCGCGAATTCGCCGCCACCTCGAAGAAGCCCGATGTCGAAAAAGGGATAGAACTGACACCGCTGGAGCGGGTGATCGGCGAGGACATGTTGAAATATTCCTGCCTCGACGTTTCCATCGACCGCGCCGCGCGGGTGGCTACCCTCACCCTGTCCGGCCCCGACGCCCCGGCGCCCGACAGCATCGAGGCGCTGTGCGCGCAGGGGGCCGACTTCCATCTTC
>RFKM01000140.1 GCA_003694465.1 Alphaproteobacteria bacterium | reverse complement strand
GCTCGATGATGATCCGCGAAATCCCGGCCTGCTTGACCTCGTTGCGAATGAACTCGCGCATGCGAATGTCTTCCAGCAGAAGGTTGCCGTAGTCCTTGGTGTCGGCATACCAGCGGCTGTCCCAGGTGCGGTTGACCTGAAGGCGCATGCCAATCGGATTGACTTTATGACCCATTAGGCTTGCTCCTCGACTTGACGCACCTTGATGGTGATTTCCGAGAACGGCTTCATGATCCGGCCGTAGCGCCCACGGGCGCGCGGACGGCCGCGCTTCATCACCAGGTTCTTGCCGACCCAGGCCTCGGCGACGACGAGCGAGTCGACGTCGAGCCCGTGGTTGTTCTCGGCGTTGGCGATCGCCGACTGAAGGCATTTCTTCACGTCGAGCGCGATGCGCTTCTTCGAGAAGGTCAGATCGTTCAGCGCGGTCTCGACCTTCTTGCCCCGGATCATCGCGGCGACAAGGTTCAGCTTCTGCGGCGAGGTGCGCAGCATGCGCAGCTTGGCCATCGCCTCGTTGTCCGCCACGCGGCGGGGATTCTTATCCTTGCCCATGGCTTATTTCCTCTTCGCTTTCTTGTCGGCCGCGTGGCCGTAATAGGTGCGCGTCGGCGAGTATTCACCGAACTTCTGGCCGATCATCTCTTCGGTGACCAGCACCGGGATATGCTTGTGGCCATTGTAGACGCCAAAGGTGAGGCCGACGAATTGCGGCAGGATGGTCGAGCGGCGCGACCAGATCTTGATCACCTCGTTGCGGCCCGATTCACGGGCTTTCTCGGCCTTCTTGAGGACGTAGGAGTCGACAAAAGGGCCTTTCCAGACAGAACGTGCCATGTGTCAGCGGCCCTTCTTCTTGGCGTGACGCGAGCGCAGGATGAGCTTCGACGACGCCTTGTTCTTGTTACGGGTGCGCGCACCCTTGGTCGGCTTGCCCCAGGGGGTGACCGGGTTGCGGCCACCCGAGGTGCGGCCTTCGCCGCCGCCGTGGGGGTGGTCGATCGGGTTCATGACCACACCGCGGACCGACGGACGCCGGCCAAGGTGGCGGTTGCGACCGGCCTTGCCGAGGTTCTGGTTCGAGTTGTCCGGGTTCGACACGGCACCGACCGTCGCCATGCACTCCTGACGCACGAGGCGCAGCTCGCCCGACGAAAGCCGGATCTGGGCATAGCCGCCGTCGCGGCCGACGAACTGGGCATAGGTGCCGGCGGCGCGCGCGATCTGCCCGCCCTTGCCGGGCTTCATCTCGACGTTGTGCACGATCGTGCCGATCGGCATGCCCGAGAAGGGCATCGCGTTGCCCGGCTTGATGTCGGCCTTGGCCGAGGCGATCACCGTATCGCCGACAGCGAGGCGCTGCGGGGCGAGGATGTAGGCCTGCTCGCCGTCTTCGTAGGCGATGAGGGCGATGAAGGCGGTCCGGTTCGGGTCATATTCGATCCGGGCGACCTTGCCGGGAACATCCATCTTGTTCCGCTTGAAATCGACGATGCGGTAAAGACGCTTCGCGCCCCCGCCCTTGCGACGCATCGTGATCCGTCCGGTGTTGTTCCGGCCGCCTTTCTTGGTCAAACCCTCGGTGAGAGCCTTGACCGGGCGCCCTTTCCAAAGCTCCGAACGGTCGATCAGCACCAGCCCGCGCTGGCCCGGCGTCGTCGGTTTGTACGACTTGAGTGCCATGCTTTCTGTCTTCCGTTAGCTTGGTGGGTTCTCGCGAACCCGGGATTTTGCAAAACGCCGCCGGCCCCGGAGCGAATCCGGGGCCGTGCGACGGGGGCGGTATAGCGGGGGTCGGGCGCGGTGGCAAGGGCGTCGGGCGTTTTCGAGCGGGGCGCACCGAAAGCCGGGGGCACGGTCTCCACTACCGCCGGCAGCACCAGCTGCCGAGGCGCTCCGTGAGGCCCCTGTCGCGGCGCTACTTTCCGTTCCGGATCAGATTCCAGGAAAAGATGAGCACACCCACGAAAATCGTCAGTTCCGAAATCGGCGCAAGCGGCACCATCTGGTCTTCGCCGATCATGCCCGCCGTCAAGGTATAGAGCATCGCGAGCATCACCGCGCTGCCCAGCAGATGCAGCCAGAAGTGAACTTCTGCCATCACGCTCTGTTTCATCGCCGGGTAATTCCTGTAGACGAGCCCGAACACCGTCATCAGGGTGAAGCCCAACAGGTTGATATGGGCATGTGCCGGCGCCATCTCGTGATGACCGGTCGCCGCCATGTGAATTCCAAGCGCGGTCCCGAGAATCAGAAACGCCGCGCCGGCCAGAATGAATTTTCGGGATACATCCATTTGCTCTCCCCCCCGGTTCTTTCCTCCTGCCGATAGCGTAACAAATACACGCGGGCTGCGACAAGTTGTCGCACTTTCCTGCCGTGGAAGGCGAAGGGAACGGCGACCGTATTGCCCGCTGCAAGGCCGAACCGCGCGACGGCGGAAGCCTCTGGCTTTCCGGGCCGACATGCCGCATTCTCGGATGCAAACGAGGGAGAAGTTGTCGATGCCCAAACCGATCTGGTTGCTTGCGAGCGCGGGCCTGATCCTTGCTGCCTGCGCGACGCCCGATGCCGCAACCGTCAATGCCGATGCCGGCTATATCGCCGAATTGCCGGAAGCGGTGCTGGCGATCGTCGCGCCGGGGCAGAACCTTGCCGCGGTCCGGATCGACCCGACCACCGGCTGCTACATCTACCGCCACGACGGCCCGGTTGAATCGACCTTCGTGCCGCTGCGCTCGACCGAAGGCCGGCCGATCTGCACGCGTGAGGTAGATCCGGCCGCCGCCGGCTGAGCCGGCTCAGCTGGCCGCGCCCAGCATCTCTTCGGCCGGGTAAAGGATCGCCGTCGTCCCGATCTCGACATTGGGGTAGAGGTGGATGATGTGCGCCATCACCATGCGCACGCAGCCCGAACTGGCGCGCCCGCCGATCGATTCGGGGTGCGGCGAGCCGTGAATGCGCAGGTAGGTGTCGCGGTTGCCCTCATAAAGGTAGAGCGCCCGCGAGCCGAGCGGGTTGAGCGGGCCGCCATCGACGCCGTTCTTGTATTTCTCATAGAACGGGTCGCGCTTGATCATGTTCGCCGTCGGCGTCCATGTCGGCCATTTCACCTTGCGGCCGATGCGGTAGGTGCCGGGCTCGTAAAGGTTGCCGCGCGCGATCGCGACACCGTAGCGGATCGCCATGCCGTTATCGAGGATATGGTAGAGGTAGCGCGCGACCGCATCGACATGGATGCTCCCCGGCTCGAGGCCCGGGTTGGCCTCGACGATATGGGGCAGAAAGCGCGGCGCCAGGCCCCAGGGGTTCGAAGTGAAGGGGTCGTAGTTCGGAGGGGTGACCTGGGCATCCCACAAGTCCCACTTGGACCGGTCCGAAACCGGCGCGCGTTTGGCCGGCTCGGGCAAGGTCTCGTCCGGGGCCGGATGCAGCGACGGGTCGGCCGCCTCCTGCCCCAGCACCGCCTTTGGTGCCGAGAAGAGGGCCGTGGTCGTCAATACGAAATGTCGCCTGGTCAGCATCTGC
>RFKM01000139.1 GCA_003694465.1 Alphaproteobacteria bacterium | reverse complement strand
CCCGTTCTGGGCCCATCCGCGGGTGACGGTCACGCCGCATAAAGCCTCGGAAACCCGGCCCGAGACGGCGGCGCGGGTTCTGGCCGAAAACATCCGCCGCGGCGAGACAGGCGCGCCGCTGCTGCACCTCATCGACCGCGCCGCCGGCTATTGAGGCGCCGGCCGCCGCTCAGGCGCCGCGCAAAATCGCCGCCTCGGCGCGGTTCAGGGTGCGCCGGGCATAATCGCCATAGGTCATCGGGTCGGACTCGAGCCCGGGCAGCCGTTCGGCCAGCCGGGCGCGCTCGGCCGCGGCGACGCTTTCCAGCGCCTCGCCGGCGGGGTGGAAGCTTTCGGTCTCCAGCCCGTTTGCAAAGACGATCTCGTGCCGGGGCAGGAGCAGGTGAACGTATTTCACCGAGGTCATCGTCAGGTCGCGCACGATGGTGCGGTCGTCGATCAGGTCGCGCGCCGAAACCAGAACCTCGTCGGTGTTGAACAGCGCCCGCGCCCGTTCGCCCTTCACCAGCAGCCGGTGCCGGGGCGAGACGACGAGGTCTTCGTCGGGACGGTCAACGCCCAGCGCCCCGGCGCGCAGGCGGATCGGGCGCAGCTCGGGCATGGCAAAAAGGCGCGCGCCGCTCACCTGCTTCTGCCCTTTCCAGAGCACTTCCTGCAGGCCGTCGTCCTTGGTCTGAACCCGCTCGCCCTCTTCGATCTCTTCGATCGGCACGTCGCCCCGCTCGGTGCGGATGCGGGTGCCGGGGATGAAGCAGATCACCCCGGTGGGCTGGTCGGTGAGGCGGTTGACCGCCGCGGCGCTGCGGCGCAGACGCACGACCCAGAGGTCGGTCTGCGGCGGGGGCACCTCGCCGACGAACATCACGAGGGGGCGGGTGTCGGGCCCCGTCTCGATCAGGATGGCCTCGAAGGTTCGCCGGCCGTCGGTCAGCTCGAAGCCGTGGTCGCTTGCGGGGCTGGCCTCCTCGTCGTCGAGAGGCGTGCTGGCGCCCGGCGCATCGGCCAGCGCCTGCCCGATCAGCTTGCGCGCCCGCGCCGCCGCGTGCCGGTGCAGCTCGTCTTGCCCGGCCGCGCCCTGTAGCCGGATCATCTCCTGTGGGCCGTCGATGCGCACCGCCCGGCCATGCCAGCGCCAGTTTGCGCCGACACCGAGGGCGGTTGGCGCCGCGCCGGGCAATCCGTCGATTTCGGTTTGCGCCCACGAGATGACAAACGTGCCGTGAAAGCCCGTCATCATGCCTGTATTCCTGCCGTCTTCTTGTTTTTAAAGAGGGAATCCTAGCACGCGGAAGGTCGGCGGGTAAAGGCTCGTCTCTCCGCCCGGGCGGCGGGGCTCAGAACGACATGCGGATCTGCAGCGCGCCGACGATCTGCCCGCCCGGCTGGGCCGAGAATTCCGGCCCCAGCCACGCCGCGCCGTAGAACAGCGAAAGGTGCTCGCCCTGCCAGTTCACCCCCGCGCGCAGGCGGTTGCGGGCCGGGGTGAGGCGGTAGCCGCGCGAGGCCGGCAGGTAGGCCGAGGAAAACACCCGTGCCGTGTCGGCGCCGAGCAGGAAGGAAAACCCGCGCCCGCCGGCACCGGCGAGGGTCTGGTAGGGCAGGCCGGTGGTCTCGTCGCGGGCGAGCACGCCCCGGGTGAAATTCGGCCCGATCAGCAGGTCGGCCCCGACCCGCACGAAGGACTCGTCGCCGGCGCGGGCGCCGATGAAGGGCCGGATGACGGCCGCCTCGCCGCCCAGCGCCAGCGGCCGGGCGATTTCGGCCGAAAGGGTGGGGTAGAACGCATTGGGCAGTTGCGCGGCGCGCACCGCCGCCGAGGGCGGGGTCATGCCGAGGGCGTTGTGGGCAAGGGCATGGAAGCTGTCGAGCCCGGTCATCGGCCCGACGGCCACCAGCGATGCGCCGAGCGAAAATTCGGTGCCAGCCTGCCGGAAATGGCTGAAGGCGCCGAATGACAGGCTGCCGGCATAGGGCCGGTCGCCGGGGGCCGGGGTCACCAGGTTGGCCGGCGCGAGGATCTTCGCGGCAAAGCGATATTCCATGAGGGCGCCGAAACGCTCGGGCAGGTCTGCCGTGCCTTCCGGCCCTCGCAAGACGCTCGCCGTCCACGAGCCGGTGTGCCAGCGGTCCTGTCCGTCGCCGAAGAAATCGTTGGTGAAGAGCCGTCCCCAGCCGAGGAAGGCGCGCTCTTGCGCGGCGAGGGGCGTGGTCAGGGTGAGCAGGGCGGCAAGCGCCGGGAGCAGCATGCGAAACATGAATAATCCAATTCTGGCGCCCCCCAGCCCTTCGATCCTATGTCGGAATGCGCGATTCGGACTAGTGCAATTGCGCCACGGTCGCGGCCGGGAAAAAATCGGGCGGCCCCGGTCTTGCCCGCGCGCCGCCCGGAAATGGCCGCTTTCGTGATATCAGCCGCACTTCGAGAAGCCGCAGGAGGCGCAGGTCATGCAGCCTTCGACCATGCGCATCTCGTATTGCCCGCAGCTCGGGCAGGCCGGCGCCCGCCGCTCGGCGGCGCCGATGCTGACCACCTCGGCCTTCGGATCGGACTTCAGCCCCATCCCCTCGCCGGCGATGAACCCGATGTCGATCATGTGGCGTTCGATCACCCCGCCGATGGCCGCGAGGATCGAGGGCACGTATTTCCCGCCGAGCCATGCGCCGCCGCGCGGATCGAACACCGCCTTCAGCTCCTCGACGACGAAGCTCACGTCGCCGCCGCGCCGGAACACCGCCGAGATCATCCGGGTCAGCGCCACCGTCCAGGCGTAATGCTCCATGTTCTTCGAGTTGATGAACACCTCGAAGGGGCGGCGGTGGCCGTTGGCGACGATATCGTTGACGGTGATGTAGATCGCGTGCTCGCTGCCCGGCCACTTGAGCTTGTAGGTGGTGCCCTCGAGGGCCTGCGGCCGCTCGAGCGGTTCGGCCATGTAGACGACCTCGGCCCCGGCATCGGCCTCGGGGGCCTTCTCGCTTTTCTCGCTGACCGAAAGCACCGAACCGGTGACCTCGTTCGGCCGGTAGGTGGTGCAGCCCTTGCAGCCGCTCTCGAAGGCCAAGCGATAGACATCCTTGAAGGCGTCGAAGGGAATGTCTTCGGGCACGTTGATGGTTTTCGAGATCGAGGAATCGACCCAGCGCTGGGCGGCGGCCTGCATCTTCACATGGTCGGCGGGGGCGAGCGTCTGGGCATCGACGAAATGCGCGGGAAGGGGCTTGTCGCCGAACTTCTTGCGCCACAGCTGCACCGCGTAATCGACGACTTCCTCCTCGGTGCGCGAGCCGTCGGGCTGGAGCACCTTGCGCTTGTAGCTGTAGGCGAAGACCGGCTCGATGCCCGAGGAGACGTTGCCGGCATAAAGGCTGATCGTGCCGGTGGGCGCGATCGAGGTGAGCAGGGCGTTGCGGATGCCGTGGGCGCGCACCGCCTCGCGCACGTCGTCGTCCATCTGGCGCATCGTGCCGGAAGCGAGGTAGGGCTCGGCCTCGAACAGCGGGAAGGGGCCCTTTTCCTTCGCCAGATCGACCGAGGCGAGATAGGCCTCGCGGGCGATCAGATGCATCCAGGCCTCGGTCTGGGCCACGGCCTCGTCGGAGCCGTAGCGCAGCCCGACCATCAGAAGCGCGTCGGCAAGGCCGGTGACGCCAAGGCCGATGCGCCGCTTGGCCTGCGCCTCGCGGTGCTGGGCCTCGAGCGGGAAGCGGCTGGCGTCGATGACGTTGTCCATCATTCGCACGGCGGTGCGCACCAGCCCGGCCAGCTCGGCCTCGTCGAGCCGGGCGCCGGCCTCGAACGGGTCGGCCACCAGCCGGGCAAGGTTGACCGAGCCGAGCAGGCACGCCCCGTAGGGCGGCAGGGGCTGCTCGCCGCAGGGGTTGGTGGCGGCGATGGTCTCGCAATAGGCGAGGTTGTTCATCGCGTTGAT
>RFKM01000138.1 GCA_003694465.1 Alphaproteobacteria bacterium | reverse complement strand
GGCGCGCCGTCGCTCACCCCGCGCAAGAGGTCGTCGAGCCAGACCTCGTCGGCCTTCGGGAAGTCGGCCAGCACCCAGGCGGTCACCCTGTCCTTGTGGCCGGGATGGCCGATGCCGAGGCGCACGCGCCCGTAGGCCTCGCCGATATGGGCATGAATCGAGCGCAGGCCGTTGTGCCCGGCATGTCCGCCGCCCAACTTCAGGCGGACCTTGCCGGGGGCGAGGTCGAGCTCGTCATGAAAGACGATGACATCCGCCGGGGCGAGCTTGAAGAAGCGCATCGCCTCGCCCACCGCCTGCCCGGAGAGGTTCATGTAGGTTTGCGGCTTGAGCAGCACGACCTTTTCGCCCCCCAGCCGGCCTTCGCTGACCAGCCCCTGGAACTTTGCCCGCCACGGGCCGAAGCCGTGATCTTCGGCGATCCGGTCGAGCGCCATGAATCCGATGTTGTGGCGGTTGCGCGCATATTTCGCGCCCGGGTTCCCAAGGCCGACAAACAGTTTCATGACCCCTCCGGCTCGACTTTGCCGCCCCGTCTCGTAGGTTCGGGTGGACCCAAGTTAGGCGAGGGCGCCGGGAAAGCCAAGCAGGCGCGAACATGGCGCGGTTCGATCGGCCCGACGCGCGTCTGAAGGTGCCCGGCAAGGTCTGGTGCCGTGCCGGTCGCCGGCCTATCGGCGGAGGGCTTCACCTACATGCGTTGGGCCGCCGCGGCGAGGTGCTGACGCTGCAGCGCGTCGCGGGCGCTGCGCCCTGAAAACGAAACGGGCCCCCGCAGGGGCCCGCCGCATTGCCGCCGATGGGGCAAGGATCAGTCTTCGGATTGGCCGATGACTTCGGTCTCCGGCGTCTCTTCTTCTTCGTCGCCGCCGAGCAGGGCCGTCGGCGCCGAGATCGTGGCGATGATGAAATCGCGCTCGATGGTCGGGCGCGCGCCCTTGGGCAGCTCGACATCCGAAATGTGGATGACATCGCCGACCTGGGCGTTGGCAAGGTCGACGGTGATGCTTTCCGGGATGTCGGCCGCGATGACGTTCAGCTCGACTTCCGGGCGCGTCACCACCAGCACGCCGCCGCGCTTGATGCCCGGCGCGGTTTCTTCGTTCTCGAACACGACCGGCACGTAGATCTCGATTCGCGAGTTGCGGTGCACGCGCAGGAAGTCGACATGGGTCGGCAGGTCCTTGACCCGGTCGCGCTCGACGGCACGGCAGATCACCCGCACATCGTCGTGGCCTTCAACCTTGAGGTTGAACAGGGTCGAAAGGAAGCGGCCGGCTTTCAGGCGCTTCATCAGCACGTTGAAGGGAATGTTGATCGGCAACGGATCCTTGTCGTCGCCATACACGATGCCGGGTACGAGCCCTTCGCGGCGGGCTTGACGAGCGGCCCCCTTGCCTGTCCTCGTCCGTACCGTGGCGTGAAGATCGGGAATTTCACGAGCCATGGGTTTTCTCCAGTTTGAATGCGCGGGCGCCTCCAAGGGTGCAGAGCCCGCATGAGCCGGGGCATATAAGGCCAATTCGCCGAAAGGGGAAGCGAAAAACGCGCCCCTCGCCGGGCTGTGGCGCTTTGTCCGCCCGCCGACGCCTGCTCAGGCCCAGTCGCCGGAAAAGCCGCGCGGCACGCGCAGGATGTCGCGGGTGACCTCGTTGATGTCGCGGTGCCCGCAGAAGGCCATCGACTTGTCGAGCTCGGTGTGGATGATCTCGAGCGCCTTCGTCACCCCCGCTTCGCCCATGGCGCCGAGGCCGTAGATATAGGCGCGCCCGATCCAGGCGCCCTTCGCCCCCATGGCCACCGCCTTGAGCACGTCTTGCCCCGAGCGGATGCCGCTGTCGATATGCACTTCCACCTCGTCGCCCACCGCCTGCAAGACCGGCTCCAGCGCCCGGATCGAGGAGATCGCCCCGTCGAGCTGCCGGCCGCCGTGGTTGGAAACGATGATCGCATCGGCACCGATCTTCGCGGCCATCACCGCGTCTTCGGGCTCCATGATGCCCTTGAGGATCAGCTTGCCGCCCCACATGTCGCGGATCTGCTCGACCTTCTTCCAGTCGAGGCGGGGGTCGAACTGCTCGGCGGTCCATGCCATCAGGTCGGACGGGTCGCTCACCCCCTTCACATGGCCGACGATATTGCCGAACTGGCGCCGCTTCGTGCCCAGCATGCCCAGACCCCAGCGCCACTTGGTGGCGAGGTTGATCATGTTGGCGAGGGTCGGCTTCGGCGGGGCGGACAGGCCGTTCTTGAGGTCGCGGTGGCGTTGGCCGATCATCTGCAGGTCGAGTGTGAGGACGAGGGCCGAAACGCCTGCATCCTTGGCACGCTGGATGATCCGGCGCAGGAAATCCTCGTCGCGCATGACGTAGAGCTGGAACCAGAACGGCTTGGTCGTATGCGCGGCGACGTCCTCGATCGAGCAGATCGACATCGTCGTGAGCGCGAAGGGCACGCCGAACTTCTCGGCTGCGCGGGCGGCGAGAATCTCGCCGTCGGCATGCTGCATCCCGGTCAGGCCCACCGGCGAGAGCGCCACCGGCATCGCCACCTCCTGCCCGATCATGGTGGTTCGGGTCGAGCGGTTCGACATGTCGACGGCCACGCGCTGGCGCAGGTAGATGCGCGAAAAGTCGGAACTGTTCTCGCGGAAGGTCTGCTGAGTCCAGCTGCCGGTTTCGCAATATTCGTAGAACATCTTCGGCACACGGCGGCGATAGAGGCGGTGCAGATCGTCGATGCAGGTGATGACCGTCATGTGCTCTCTCCCGATTGGTCGGGTTTTCTTACCAAAGGGCGCGCTGCGCCGCAATGGCGCGATTGTCGTGCCGGCCATCGCGCATTGCAATCTCCCCGGAATTGCGATTGGCTCGCGCCGTATTCGGAAAGGACGGGGTGCCATGTCGCCAATTCTGATGGGAACGCTGGGCGGTCTGGCCGCGGCCCTGGCAACGGCCGGTGGAGCGGTGCCGGCGCTGATGGGCCGGACGATGAGCCAGCGCACCGCCGACACGACGCTCGGCTTTGCCGCCGGGGTGATGCTGTCGGCCTCGTTCTTCTCGCTGATCCTGCCGGGGGTGGAGGCGGGCGAGGGGCTTTATGGCTCGCTGTTCGTGGCCTCGCTCGTGGCCGGCATGGGCATCGCCCTCGGGGCGGGCTTCGTCTGGGTTCTCGACCGGGTGTTGCCGCACGAACATTTCACCACCGGGCGCGAGGGGATCGACAGCGCGCGGCTGGCGCGCATCTGGCTGTTCGTCATCGCCATTACCATCCACAACCTGCCCGAGGGGCTTTCGATCGGCGTTGCCTACGGGACCGACCCGGCCCGCGGGCTGGCGGTGATGACCGGCATCGCGATTCAGGACATCCCCGAGGGGCTGGCGGTGGCGGTCTCGATGATCGGGCTGGGATATTCGCGGACGAAATCGTTTCTCGTCGCCGCGGCAACGGGAAGCGTCGAGATCCTCGGCGGCTTCATCGGTGCGGCCGCGGTCACGCTTTCGTCGCAGCTGCTGACCTGGGGGCTGACCTTCGCCGCCGGGGCAATGCTCTACATCGTCAGCCACGAGATCGTGCCCGAAACCCACCGCAACGGCCATCAGGACCGCGCCACGGCGGGGCTGATCTTCGGCCTCATCCTGATGATGGTGCTCGACGTGACCCTGGGGTAAGGCGCGGGCGTTCAGGCGCAGTGGGCGCCGTCGGCGAGGCTCTTGACGAAAGCGAGCACCTCCGAGGGCGGCTTGCCCTGCCCGATCTCGGCGACGATGGCCGAACCGACCACCGCGCCATCGGCGACGCGGGCGATCTCTTCGGCGGCTTCCGGCGTCTTGATGCCGAAACCGACGATCACCGGCAGATCTGTCCGGGCCTTGATCCGCGCCACTTCCGGGGCGACGTCGGCGGCCTGCGCCTCGGCGGCGCCGGTGATGCCGGTGATCGAGACGTAATAGACGAAGCCCGAGGTGTTGGTGAGCACCTTCGGCAGGCGCTTGTCGTCGGTCGTCGGGGTGGCAAGGCGGATGAAGTTGAGCCCCGCCTTCTGGGCCGGGATGCAGAGCTCTTCGTCTTCTTCCGGGGGCAGGTCGACCACGATCAGACCGTCGACGCCGGCCGCCTTCGCGTCGTCAAGAAAGCGGTCAACGCCGCGATTGTAGATCGGGTTGTAATAGCCCATGAGCACGATCGGCGTCGTCGTGTCGTACTTGCGGAACTCGGCGACCATGTCGAGCGTCTTCTGCAGGGTCTGGCCGGCCTCGAGCGCCCGCTGCCCGGCCAGCTGGATCGTCGGTCCGTCGGCCATCGGATCGGTGAAGGGGATGCCGAGCTCGATGATGTCGACGCCGGCCGCCGGCAGGCCCTTGAGAATGGCCAGCGAGGTGTCATGGTCGGGATCGCCGGCCATGATATAGGCGACGAAGGCCTTCTTCCCCTCGGCGCGAAGCGCGGCAAACGTGGTGTCGATGCGAGTCATGCGGATGCCCCCTTGTCGGTCTGTGTGGGTTTGCGTCAGGGGGCGCGGAAAATCAAGCGGCGTCGGCCGGTGCGGCCGTTCATGCGGCGAATGGCGGCAAAACCTTTTGCCCGGTGATTGCGAAGGCGCGCGCCGGCGCGTAGAAGGCGGCCGAACATTCAAGGAGAGCGACATGGGCTTCAAGGTCGGGATCGTGGGGTTGCCGAACGTCGGCAAGTCGACGCTGTTCAACGCGCTGACCAAAACCGCCGCGGCGCAGGCGGCGAACTTTCCGTTCTGCACCATCGAACCCAATGTCGGCGAGGTGGCGGTTCCCGACGCGCGGCTCGACAAGCTGATGGAGATTGCCGGCTCGAAGGAGAAGATCCCGACGCGGATGACCTTCGTCGACATTGCCGGCCTCGTGAAGGGGGCGAGCAAGGGCGAGGGGCTGGGCAACCAGTTTCTGGCGAACATCCGCGAGGTCGATGCCATCGCCCATGTGC
>RFKM01000137.1 GCA_003694465.1 Alphaproteobacteria bacterium | reverse complement strand
GAACGAAATCCTCGCCCACCCGCCGCCGCACCGCGTCGATCACTGCGAAGGGCAGGGCGAGGCGGGTTTCGAAGCTGTCGCCGCCGAAGGGGCCGTCGAGATCGTTGGTGAGGGGCGACCAGAACTGGTCGAGCAGGTGGCCGTAGATCTCGAGCTCGACCCCGTCCATGCCGCCGGCCTTCATCCGTTCGGCGGCATCGGCGAAATCGGAGATGATGCGCTCGATGTCCCAGTCTTCGGCAAGCTTGGGAAAGGCGCGGTGCGCCGGTTCGCGGTGGCGCG
Source organism: Alphaproteobacteria bacterium (assembly GCA_003694465.1). Taxonomy (GTDB): domain Bacteria; phylum Pseudomonadota; class Alphaproteobacteria; order Rhodobacterales; family Rhodobacteraceae; genus RFKM01. The sequence continues at coordinate 4,950 of RFKM01000137.1, read as the reverse complement.
AGGACGAGACCGAGGGCAGCCAGTCGCCCTTGTTCCAGCCGGTGCGCCGGCCGAGGTGGGTCAGCTGGATCATCGCCGCGCAGCCGTGTTCGTGCAGCGCGTCGGTGAGGCGGCGCACCCAGGGCACCACCTCGTCCTTGTAGGCGAGGATGTTGTTGAACGCCGGCGGACTGTCGCGGCTGACCGAGGCCGAGCCCGCCGTCATCGCCAGCGCAATGCCGGCCCGGGCGCGCTCTTCGTGGTAGGCGCGGTAGCGGTCTTTCGGCAGGCCGTCTTCGGCATAGGCCGGCTCGTGCGCGGTGGTCATGATCCGGTTGCGCAGGGTCAGATGCCGGATATGGAAGGGGGTGAGCAGCGGATCTTGCGTCATCGGGGCCTCCTTCAGTGCCACAGGTCAGGCATGGAGGCCTTCCTGCGGGCGATGAATTCGCGCAGCTCGGCGTCGATGGCAGGGTCGAGCGGCGGCGCTTCGTAGTCGGCCAGAAGCTTCTTCCAGCGGGCATTGGCGCGGCGGGCCATGTCGGTTTCGCCATCCTCGCTCCAGGTTTCCCAGGGGCGGTTGTCATCGAGGGCGCTGTCGTAATAGGCGCTCTGGTAATGTTTCATCGTGTGCGCGGCGGAAAACAGGTGCTGGCCCGGGCCGTTCTCGGCCAGAGCGTCGAAGGCGAGGGTATCGTCGTTCACCTCGATGCCCTTGAGATAGGCATGCAGCGCGCCGCAGACATCGCAATCGAGCACGAATTTCTCGTAGGACATCGACAGGAGGCCATCGAGGAATCCGGCCGAATGCAACAGGTAGTTCGCGCCGCTGTGGATCGCCGAGAGCATCGACATCATCGCCTGCTGCATCGCCTGGGCGTCGGGAAGTTTCGATGTGGTGAAATTGCCGGCGCAGCGCAGCGGCAGCCCGAGCCGGCGGGCCAGCTGCCCGAAGGCGAGGCTGCCGAGGGCGGGCTCGGCGGTGCCGAAGGTCGGCGAGCCCGAGCGCAGCGCCATCGAGCTGATGAAACTGGCCAGCACCACCGGCGCGCCGGGGCGGGCGAGCTGGGCAATGGCGCAGGAGACCATGCTTTCGGCAAGGCACTGGGCGACCGAGCCGGCGATGGTCAGCGGCGAGACGGCGCCGCCCAGCAGGAACGGCAGGTGGATCGAGCCCTGCCCCGCCTCGGCATAGGTGCGGATGCCGCGGGCGGTGATGCCGTCGATCACCAGCGGCGAGGTGGTGTTGAAATTGCCCATGATGACGCAGTTGTCTTCCACGAAATCCGCGCCGAAGACGATCCGCGCCATCTCGATGCTGTCGGCGGCGCGGTCGGGGTGGGTGACCGAGCCGAGAAAAGCGCGGTCGGAATAGCGGATGTGGGAATAGACCATGTCGAGGTGGCGCTTGTTCACCGCGATGTCGGTCGGCTCGCAGATGGTGCCGCCGGAATGGTGCAGCCACGCAGACGACTGCCCGAGCTTGATGAAATTGCGAAAGTCCTCGATCGTGCCGTAGCGGCGGCCGCGGTCGAGGTCCATCACGAAGGGTGAGCCGTAGGCCGGCGCGAAGACCACCGCATCGCCCCCTATCTCGACCGAACGCGCCGGGTTGCGGGCATGCTGGGTAAAGACGCGGGGCGCGGTCTTCAGGATCTCGCGGATCATTCCGGGCTCGAAACGCAGACGCCAGCGGCCGGCGCCGAGGTCGGTCACCGCGGCACCGGCGGTGCGAAACAGGCGCACGGTTTCGCTGTCGTCGCGCAGTTCGATGCCGATCTCGGCCATGATCCGCTCGGCCGTGGCCTCGATGCGCGCCAGGCTTTCCTCGTCGAGGATGTCGTAGGTCGGAATGGCGCGGCGGATGAAGGGCGCCTCGAGATGCGGGTTCTGCCCCGGCCCCGTGGCGCGGCGCGCCTCCCGTTCCGACCGCCGCCCGCCGCGACTGCGGCCGCTCAACACCCGAGACATCGCATGGCCCTCCCCGGATCTGATGCACTTGACACAGGTGTCAGGTTAATTGACACACCTGTCAAGAACTCTGGAGGGCCGCGATGGACAAGTCTGAGGCGCCACGCCAGCGCGCACAGGGCGAGCTCTGGCTCGACGGCGCCCTCGGGCTGCTCGCCGAAGGCGGGGTCGAGGCGGTGACGGTGACGGCTCTGGCACGCCGTCTGGGCCTCACACGCACCGGATTTTACTGGCATTTCCGCGACCGCGACGCCCTGCTCGAGGCCATGGTCCAGCGCTGGGAAGAGAAGAACACCGGCAACCTCGTGGCCCGCTGCGAAGCCTTCGCCGAAACCGTCTCGGAGGCGATGCTCAACCTCTTCGATTGCTGGGTCGATCCGGCGCTGTTCGACTCGCGCCTTGACCTCGCGATTCGCAACTGGGCGCGCAACGATCCGGCGCTGCAGGCGCGCCTCGACGCGGCCGACGCGGTGCGGCGGCGGGCGGTGACCGGCCTTTTTGCGCGTTTCGGCTTTGCCCCCGACGAGGCCGAGGTGCGGGCCCTCACGGTGCTCTATACCCAGATCGGTTACATCTCGATGCGGGTGACCGAGCCCTGGGAGGTGCGCGCCGCGCGGGTGCCGGCCTATGTGCGGGTTTTCACCGGGCAGACCCCGTCCGAGGCCGAAATGGCGCGCTTTCTGGCCCGCAACGCCCCGGCGCGCTGACGGGCACGCGCCCCGCTCGATGCCGTTCAAGCCCCGTGCGCGGCCCGGTTGCGCAGGTTCAGCGGATCGCGCCCGGCCTCTTCGAGCAGCCAGGCGCGGAAGGTTTCCGCATCGGCGGGCAAGACCCGCCCCTCGGGCGCGATGAGATAGAACGCCTCGTCGACCGCCACTTCGAGCTCGAAGGGCCGCACCAGCCGCCCCCGCGCCAGCTCGGCCTCGAGAATCGAGGAGCGCGCCAGCGTCACCCCGCCGCCGCGGGCAGCGAATTCGAAGGCCATGAGCGAGGTGTCGAACTGGATGCCATGGCCGGGGTGCACGCCCTCGGCCCCTGCTTCCGACAGCCAGCGCGCCCAGCCGTCTTCGTAGCCCAGCACATGCAGCAGGCGCTCATGGGCAAGGTCGTCCGGGGTGCGTAGCGGGCGCTCGCCCTCGACGAGCCACGGCGCGCAGACCGGGGTGATGGTCTCCCATGTCAGCCGGTCGGCGCGCAGGCCGGCCCAGCGCCCGGTGCCATACTGGATGTCGAGATCGTAGCGCTCGGCATCGAAGGCATCGCACCAGACGCTGGAGACCAGCCGGACGGGAATGTCCGGGTAGCGGTCGAGAAACCCGGCAAGGCGCGGGGCGATCCAGTTGACGGCATAGCTCGCCGGGGCACGGACGGTCAGAACCCCGGCGCGCCGCGCCCCGAACACCTCGCGCGTGCCCTTGGCTAGGCGGTCGAAACCGTCGCGCACCTTCGGCAGATAGGCCGCCCCGGCCTTGGTCAGCACGAGGCTTCGCGGCTTTCGCTCGAACAGCGGCTCGCCCAGATGCGCCTCGAGCAGCCGGATCTGCTTGCTCACCGCCGCCTGGGTCAGGTTCAGCTCGCGCGCGGCGAGGGTGAAGCTGAGATGCCGGGCCGAGGCCTCGAAGGCCCGTAGCCAGGTGAGAGGGGGAAGGCGGCGGTCGGTCATGGCGCTTCCATGCGATGCGATTCGAGCGGGTTCTATACCAGATCAAGAAAAGGCGCGCTCGTCGCCCTTTATCCCGCCCCGTGGCGCCGCTTTCGGGGCTGTCCGCGTCACCACGCATAACTTCAGTGGCCCCAAAGCGGTGGAATCGGTTGTTTGAACGGCGGCGCGTTCGGCCCGATCATCGCCGAAACCCCGGCCATCCGCCCGGAGCCGACAACCCCTGATCCAGGTGACCGATGTTCGCGATCTCGCCCTCCGCCCGCCTGCGCCCCTCGCCCTATTTCGACGCGATTCGCGCCGAAGGGGTGGTGGCCATGACCACCTACAACAACATGCTTCTGCCCACTTCCTTCGGCGACCCGGAGGCCGAATACTGGCGCCTCATCAACGGCGTCGCGATGTGGGATGTCGCCGCCGAACGGCAGGTGCAGATCAAGGGGCCCGACGCCGGCCGCCTTGCCCAGATCCTTGCCGCGCGCGACCTGAGCAAATGCCGCGAAGGGCAGGGCAAATACGTTCCGATCTGCAACCATGAAGGCGTGCTGCTCAACGATCCGATCCTGCTGAAGCGGGCCGAGGATTGCTATTGGCTGTCGATCGCCGACAGCAACATCTGGTTCTGGGCCGCGGCCGTTGCCCGCGAACGGGGGCTGGATGTCGAGGTGAGCGAGCCTGACGTTTCGCCGCTGGCGGTGCAGGGGCCGCTGGCCGAAGAGGTGGTGGCGTCGATCTTCGGCGACTGGGTGCGCGATCTGCGCTACTTCTGGTTCCGCGACACCGAGATCAACGGCATCCCCGTTGCCGTGGCACGCTCGGGCTGGTCGAAGCAGGGCGGCTTCGAGATCTACCTGATGGACGGGCGCCGCGGCACCGAGCTCTGGAACATCGTCCGCGAGGCGGGCCGACCCTTCGACATCGGGCCGGGGGCGCCGAACTGGTGCGAGCGTATCGAAAGCGGGCTTCTCTCCTTCGGCGGCGATACCGACGAGCGCACCAACCCCTTCGAGGTGCGGATGGGCAAATTCGTCGATCTCGACGTGCCCGACGACACCATCGGCATCGCGGCGCTGCGCCGCATCGCCGCCGAGGGGCCGGCGCGTCATCAGCTCGGGGTGATCCTCGACGAAAGCGCGCCCGCCGGGCCGGAATACATCTGGAACGACATCCTGCGCGATGGCGAGAAGATCGGGAGCCTGACCAATTGCACATGGTCAAGGCGTCTGGAACGGAACATCGGTTTCGGTCTCGTCGCCTCCGACACCGCTCCCGGCGATCGGGTGGTGGTTCAGCGCCCGGAGGGGGCGGTCGGCGCGAGCCTGTGCGCGCTTCCGTTCCTG
>RFKM01000136.1 GCA_003694465.1 Alphaproteobacteria bacterium | reverse complement strand
GCAGATGGCCGAGGCCCTGCCGGCGCTGCGCTTCGATGCCGCGCGCTCGCGCTACATCGACCGGCGCATCACCCTCGATTCCCGCGAGGCGCGGCTGCTGGACCTGACCTGACCGGCGGGCGCCCGCCGGGCGGTCACTTCTCGGGGATCAGGCCGCGCGGGCTGAACCGCAGCACCAGCAGCAGGATCACCCCCATGGTCAGAAGCCGCATGTGCGCGGTCGAGGCGAGCAGGTGCTCCTTGAGCGGCGAGCCATCGGCCATGCCGGCGGTGATGAGCCCCATCAGCGCGTTGCCGAGCGGCTCGACCTGCACCCAGAGGAACCAGATCAGGAAGCCGCCAAGCACCGAGCCCCAGTTGCTGCCCGAGCCGCCGACGATCACCATCACCCAGATCAGGAAGGTATAGCGCAGCGGCTGATAGGCGCCGGGGGTGAGCAGCCCGTCGAGGGTGGTCATCATCGCCCCGGCCATGCCGATCACCGCCGAGCCGAGAATGAAGACCTGCAGGTGCCGGCGCGTGACATCCTTGCCCATCGCTTCGGCGGCGACTTCGTTGTCGCGGATGGCGCGCATCATCCGGCCCCAGGGCGAATTGAGGGCGGCCTGGCTCATCCACAGCAGGATGCCGAGCACCACCGCGAAGAGCCCGGCATAGGCCAGTTTCACCACCACCGACGAGGCGGTCACCGGGTCAAGGCCCATGCCCTGTGCCCAGTCGACGAAGGCCGCGCTCTTTTGCAGGTCCACCTCGTAGGGCACGGGCCACGGGCGGCCAAGGCCGGTGACGTTCTTCACCCCGCGCGCCAGCCAGTCTTCGTTCTTGAGCGTGGCGATGATGATTTCGGAAATACCGAGGGTCGCAATGGCAAGGTAATCCGAGCGCAGGCCGAGGGCCGTCTTGCCGATCGCCCAGGCCGCGCCGGCGGCGAGCAGCGCCCCGACCGGCCAGGCCAGCAGAACCGGCAGGCCCAGCCCGCCGAGAAAGCCCGTGCCCGCCGGGTTGACCGCCTCGACGGCTTCGACGCCCGGGTCGAACACCGCCCGATAGAGGAAGAACCCGCCTACCAGCAGCACGGTGACGACCAGCGCGCGCAGCCGTCCGGGGGCCATCCGCTTGTAGGCCTGCACGGCGGCGGCAATCACCCCCGCGCCGATCGCCAGCCCGGCGAGAATGCGCGGCCCGCCCGCCGCCCAGGCCTCGGGCACCGGCGCTTCGGAGACGATGACGACGGCAAGCCCGCCAAGGGCGACGAAGCCCATGACGCCGACGTTGAACAGCCCCGCATAGCCCCACTGGATGTTCACCCCGAGGGCCATGATCGCCGAGATCAGCCCCATGTTGAGAATCGCCAGCGCCACGTTCCAGCTCTGGAACAGCCCCGTCCACAGGATCAGCAGCGCAACGAGGGCAAACAGCCCGACATTCTTCCAGTTGATGGCGCTCATACCGATTTTCCCTTGAAGAGGCCGGTCGGCCGGAACAGCAGGACGACGACGAGAATCGCGAAGGAAACCGCGAACTTGTAGTCGGTCGAGAGCAATTGCACGAGCCCGTCGGGCGCGAGGCTGTCGGGCAGCAGATAGCCCAGCACCTTCTTCCAGGCATAGGTCACCGTCACTTCCGAGAAGGCGATGACGAAGCCGCCGGCGATGGCGCCCAGCGGGTTGCCGAGGCCGCCGACGATGGCCGAGGCGAAGATCGGCAGCAGCAGCTGGAAATAGGTGAAGGGCTTGAAGCTCTTGTCGAGCCCGTAGAGCACCCCGGCGATGGTGGCGAGGGCGGCGACGATCAGCCAGGTGATGGTCACCACGCGCTCGGGGTTGATGCCCGAGAGCAGGGCCAGATCCTCGTTGTCGGAGAAGGCCCGCATCGACTTGCCGGTGCGCGTGCGGTTGAGAAACCAGAACAGCGCCGCCACGACGATGACTGCTGTGACGATGGTGAGGCCCTGCGAGGTGCGCAGGGCGAGGCCCTCGTTGAGGCCCGTCATGTGCTTGAATTCGCGGGCGGAAATGATGAAGCGTGCGCCGTCGGCGAAGGTCTGTTCCGACGGGCCGATGATGAAGCGCACCAGCCCGTTCATGATGAACATGACCCCGATCGAGGCCATGACGAAGACGATGGGCCTTGCCTTCACCCGCCGGTAGAAGCGATAGACCACCCGGTCGGTTCCGAGCACCAAAAGCGCCGTGGCCGCGATCCCGAAGGGCAGGGCGAGCAGGGCGGTGGGCAGGGCAAACAGGTGCAGCCCCATCGACTGGAACCACCATGTGACGAGGATCGTCACCATCGTGCCGAAGGCCATCGTGTCGCCATGGGCGAAGTTGGAAAACCGCAGGATGCCATAGATCAGCGTCACCCCGAGCGCCCCGAGGGCGAGCTGGCTGCCATAGGCGATGGCCGGGATCAGCACGTAGTTGGAAAGCGCCACGAGGGCGTTCAGAAGGTCCATCTCATTCGGTCTCGCAAATGTAGGGGGTCAGGGTGCTCGTCCCCGACGAGGTGGCGTGATGCAGTTTCGCCTTCAGGCGTCCGTCGTCGGTCGTGCCCTCGATCAGCAGGGCGAAATGTTCGGTGGCGGTGCCAAACTGGAAGGGCCCATGGTCGGAGGCGGTGACGCCGAGAAACAGGGTGCCGTCGCGCACCACTTCGATTTCGCCCTTGCCGGCGTCATCAATGCGCACGGGGATGATCTCGATGCGGGTGCGGCCGGCATCGTTTTCGCACAGGAACACGCGGCTGGCGCCCTCGGCCCACGCCGCGGTGGCAGGAAGGGCGAGGGCCAGCGCCAGCGCCGCGGTGTGCCGGCCGGCGCCCCTCATTGGCCAGCCTCGCAGCGGCCGAGGCGGGTCGTCGAACGCGCTTCGCCCTCATAGACGAAATGGATGCTCTCGCGGGCGCTGCCGTCGGCAAAGAGCGTCAGCAGCGCTGTCGCGCCGGTCACGTTGTCGCTCACGAGGCTCATGAGCGGCGATTGCGGCCCGCCGACCTTGTGCAGGTCGAAATGGCCCGCGCCCTTGATGTCGTATTGCCAAAGATCGCCGCGCCGGGTCAGAACCCCGATCTCGGTCTCGGCGGTGCAAGGCGCGCTCTGGAAACAGAGGGTCTCGAAGCGGCAGGTCCAGGTTTCATCCTGCGCAAAGGCGCCGGTGGCCGCGGCCATGGCCGCCAGAAGCGCGGCGGCCGGCAGGGCGCGGGGCACGATTTGAGGGGCGAAATGCGTCATCCTACCCTCCCAGAAAGCTGGCCCGCACGTCCGGGTCGGCCAGAAGCTCGCGCCCGGTGCCGGTGTGGGCATTGGCGCCCTGCACAAGCACATAGCCCTTGTCGGCGATTTCCAGCGCCTGGCGGGCGTTCTGCTCGACCATGAGAACCGGCAGGCCGGTGCGGGCGACCTCGATGATCCGGTCGAACAATTCGTCCATCACGATCGGCGAGACGCCGGCGGTGGGCTCGTCGAGCATCAGCACCTTCGGCCGGGTCATCAATGCCCGCCCGACGGCGACCTGCTGGCGCTGCCCGCCCGAAAGCTCGCCCGCCGCCTGATGGCGCTTGTCCTTCAGGATCGGGAACAGCTCATAGACCTGCTCCATGGTCTCGGAAATGTCGTCGCGGCGGATGAAGGCGCCCATCTCGAGGTTTTCCTCGACGGTCATCGAGGTGAAGATGTTGTGGGTCTGGGGCACGAAGCCCATCCCCTTGACGACCCTATCCTGCGGCGAAAGCTCGGTGATGTCTTCGCCATCGAGGCGGACGCTGCCCTCGCGCAGGTTGAGCATGCCGAAAAGCGCCTTCATGGCGGTCGACTTGCCGGCGCCGTTGGGCCCGACGATCACCGCGATCTCGCCCCGGTCGACGGCGATCGTGCAGCCGTGCAGGATGTCGGGGCCCGACTTGCCGTAGCCGCCGGTCATCGCCTCGCCGATCAGGAACGGCCCCCCCGGCGCCGGGCGGGCGGCGCCGTGCTGCGGGCCGGGGGCAAGATTGCCCTGACCCTTCGGATTGACGATCGAGGCGTCGCGGTTGTAGCCGGGGGCGTCGAATGGCTGGCTCATGCCGGTTCCTCCGCCGGTTTTCGGTTTTTCAGTCCGGTGCCGAGATAGGCCTCGATCACCTGTTCGTTGGCCTTGATCTCGGCCAGCGTGCCTTCGGCGAGCACCTTGCCCTCGGCCATGCAGATGACCGGATCGCACAGCCGTTCGATGAAATCCATGTCGTGCTCGATGACCACGAAGGTATAGCCGCGCTCGCGGTTGAGGCGGACGATGGCGTCGGCGATGGTGTTGAGCAGGGTGCGGTTCACCCCGGCGCCCACCTCGTCGAGAAAGACGATGCGGGCATCGACCATCATCGTGCGCCCGAGTTCGAGCAGCTTCTTCTGCCCGCCCGAAACCTCGCCGGCCTTGTGGTCGGCCAGATGCGAGATGGTCAGGAACTCCAGAACCTCGTCGGCCTTGGCGCGCAGGGCGCGCTCTTCCTCGGCGATGCGCTTGCGGCCGAACCAGGTGTTCCAGAGTTTTTCGCCCGCCTGCCCGCCGGGCACCATCATCAGGTTCTCGCGGCAGGTCATCGAGCCGAATTCATGGGCGATCTGGAAGGTGCGCATCAGCCCCTTGTGAAAGAGCTCGTGCGGGGGCAGGCCGGTGATGTCTTCGCCCTCCATCGTCACCCGCCCCGAAGTCGGCGGCAGAACGCCGGCGATGACGTTGAACAGGGTCGTCTTGCCGGCGCCGTTCGGACCGATCAGGCCGGTGATCGAGCCCTTGGCGATTTCGAGCGTTGCCCCGTCGACGGCATGGAAACCGCCGAAATGCTTGTGCAGGTTCTCTACGCGGATCACCGCAGGCCCCCCTCTCATGTGCCACAGCCCGGGGATTGCCCCCGGGCTGCGCCTTCGTCAAGTCGCGATCGCGATCAGCGGAACTGAACCGTCTGATATTCGCCGTTGTGGATGGTGTATTCGCGGTAGGTGCCCGCGGCTTCGCCCGGCCCGATCAGCTCGACGTTGGTCGCGCCGACATAGTCGATGTCGCCGCCGTTGGCGAGGATCTCGAGCGCCTTGTCGAGCTCGCCCGGCAGGATCTTTTCGCCCGGGGCGTTGGCCACGTCCATCACGTTGGCGGCAATGCCCGCCGGGGTGGCTTCGCCGGCCTTCTGGGCGGCGAGGAGCAGGAGCGCGGCGGCATCGTAGCTTTCGCGGGTGAAGGACGAGTTGCCGTTCACGCCGGCCGCGGCCGTGATCTTGTCGAAGGCCTCGGCGCCTTCGCCCTGGCTCCACGGCACGGTGCCCATCGAGCCTTCGAGATCGGCGCCGAGCGCTTCGAGCAGGGCGTCGGAATACATGCCGTCGCCCATGGCGAAGGTGTCGAAGGCGCCGGAGTCGAGCGAGGCCTGGATGATGCCCTTGCCGCCCTGGTCGGAGTAGCCGAGGACAACCAGAACTTCGCCGCCGGCCGAGGCCAGCGCGCCGACTTCGGCCGAGTAGTCGGCCTTGCCGTCTTCATGCGGGACGTTGGCGGTCACCTTGCCGCCCATGCCCTCGTAGGCGGCGATGAAGGAATCGGCAAAGCCCTTGCCGTAGTCGTTGTTGGTGTAGGTGACGGCCACTTCCTTGACGCCCTTGTCCATCAGCGACTGGGCCAGAACCTCGCCCTGGCGGGCGTCGGACGGCGCGGTGCGGAAGAACAGGCCGTTGTCTTCGGCGGTCGAGAGCGCCGGCGAGGTGGCCGAGGGCGAGATCATCGGAATGCCGTTCGGCACCGCGACGTTGGCGAGAATCGCGCCGGTGACGCCCGAGCAGTCGGCGCCCATGATGCCGACCACGCCATCGGTGGTGACGAGGCGTTCGGCAGCGGCGGTGGCGGCGGCGGCGTC
>RFKM01000135.1 GCA_003694465.1 Alphaproteobacteria bacterium | reverse complement strand
GCTGGGTGGCGGTGATGTCGCCGACCGCGGCGATCACCACCCGGTCACGCGCGATGGCATTGCGGAAGGCGGTGAGGATGTCGTCGCGGGTGAGGGCCGAAACGCTCTCGGGCGTGCCGCCGTAATAGCTGCCATAGGGGTGCGTTCCATAGGCCAAGGCGTCGAACGTCTTGGCGGCCAGCGCATGCGGATCGGTCTCGCGCCGCTTGAGATGGGCCAGAACCTGCGCGCGCACCCGCTCGATGGCATCGGCATCGAAGCGCGGCTGCGTCAGAGCGGCATGCAGAAGCGCCACGGCCGCGTCGCGGTTTTCGGTCAGGAACTTGGCCGAAACCGCGACGGTATCGTCGCCGACATCGAAGCGGAAGTCGGCGGCGAGGGCGTCGCGCGCCTTGGCGAAGGCGCGGGCGTCCATGTCGGCGGCGCCCTCTTCAAGCAGGCCGGTCATCAGGTTGGTGGCGCCGCGCTTGCCCGGGAGGTCGAGCGAAGCGCCGCCGCGAAAGCGCAACTCGAGCGCCACGAAGGGAATCGAATGTTCCTCGACCAGCCAGGCCGAAAGCCCGCGCTCGGTCTTCACCTGCTGGATGTCAATCTCGGCCAGCGCCGCAATCGGCGCGAGGACGACGAACAGGAAAACGGCGACGAAACGCTTCATTGGCGGGCCTCCTCGGGTTCGAGCCAGCCGGTGACCGAGGCGCGCAGGTCAAGAAGCTCGCGCGCCGCAAGCGCGACATCTTCGATCGTCACGTCTTGCAAGACCTGCGGCCATGCCTTCACGTCTTCGATGGAAAGGCCCGTCGTCAGGGCGCGGCCGTAGCGCTCGGCGATGCCGCCGACATCGTCGAGGGCGTAGATTTCGCTGGCGCGAATCTGTGCCTTGAGGCGGGCGAAAGCCTCGGGGTCGGGCCCGGTTTCGAGAAAATGCGCCAGCGTTTCGTCGAGCGCGGCTTCGGCTTCGGCGAGGCTGACGCCCTCGGCGGGCACGACCACCAGCGAGAAGCTGCCGGTGTCGAGCGCGGTCGGGTCATAGCCCGCGCCGGTATGGACGGCGATCTGACGGTCAAACTGCAGCGCCTGGCCCAAAACCGAGGTCGCCCCGTCGCCGCCGAGCAGCTCGGCAAGATAGACGAGGGCGGCGGCGCGGCGCTGGTCGCCCGGCTCGCGGACCGGGGCGAGATAGCGGCGCTGCAAGACGGGCTGCGACACGCGCGCATCGCGCAGGCTGAGGCGGAGCGCAGCGTGGGCGGGCGGCTCCTGCGGGCGCACCCGCTCCGGCAGATCGTCCGAGGGCGGGAGCGGTCCGTAATGCAGCTGCGCCAGGGCCAGGACATCGGCCGGGTCGACATCGCCGGCAACGATCAGGATGGCGTTGTTCGGGGCGTAATAGGTCCGGTAGAAATCGAGCGCATCCTTGCGGTTGAGCTGCTCGATCTCGTGCCGCCAGCCGATGGTGGGAATGCCGTAATGGCTGTTGCGGTAGAGCGCCGCCATCATTTCTTCGCGCAAGAGGGCGGCGGGTTTGTTGTCCACCCGGGTGGCGCGCTCTTCGAGGATCACGTTGCGCTCGGTCGCCACGTCGTCTTCGGTGAGCGAGAGATAGCGCATCCGGTCGGCTTCCATGTCCATCATCAGGCTGAGCCGGTCGGCGGCAACGCGCTGGTAATAGGCCGTGTAATCTGCCGAGGTGAAGGCGTTGTCAGACCCGCCATTGGCCTCGACGATGCGCGAGAATTCGCCCGCCGGGTATCGGGTCGTGCCCTTGAACATCAGATGTTCGAGGAAATGGGCGATGCCGGATTTGCCGAGGCGCTCGTCGGCAGAGCCTACCCGATACCAGATCATGTGCGTGACCACGGGCGCGCGATGGTCTTCGATCACCACGATCCGGAGCCCGTTGGGCAGGGTGAAGTCGGTCACATTGCCGACGGCCTGCGCCGCATTGGCGAGCGACAGGCCCAGCGCGAGGACCGCGCCGAAAAGCCAGTTCCACATCTCGAACCTCTCGTCATGCGCAACGGTCTTGCGCAATTTGGGTCTGCGCCGATCAGCGCACAAGGCGTTTGCCCGGGAACGAAACCGGAAGCCGACGCGCGGCGGCCTCACTGAACCGGAATCTGCGGGTCAGGCGGCGCGGTCGGCGTCCAGACCCCCTTGGCGCGCAGGCGCTCGAGCTCGAGATGCTGGTCAAGCGACATCGGCTTGTAGCTGTCGAAATAGACATTCACGTTGAACAGCCTCTCGAGCAGCTTGCCATTGTGCGACTGGCGCCAGGCAAGGTCTTCGTCGGCGAGGGTCTTGCGGATGTCGGCCGGAACGCCGTAGCGGCTGGCATAGGAAATGAGCGATTGCTCGCCGGCGTAGATCCGCCCCGAGGCCAGCCGCTCGGGGTTGCCGCCAAGCGCGGCGATGGCGTCTTCGCGCGGGGTCGGGTCGGCAAGGTTTGTGCCGTCGGGCGTCGGCTCGGGCAGGGTCGTGTAGTCGGCCGGGGCTTCGAGCGCCTTGGTCGGAAGGATGCGGAATTCGTCCGGGGTATCGGTACGGATGTTCATCAGTTTCGGCTCGCCCCCCGCGCAGGCTGCGAGCGCCACAAGGCCCGCGAAGGCCAAACCCATCTTGCCCAGACCGCGCCGCATGGACATCTCCTTCCCCCGAGCTTTGCCCTTCTTTACCCCATTCGATTCGGCGCGTCACGGGCCTATTGCGCCGATTTGCCCGCACCGGCAAAAAGCGCAAGGCCCAGCGCCCCGGCAAAGATCGCGACATCGGCAAGGTTGAACGACCACGGGTTCGAGATGCCGCAGCACGACATGTTGAGAAAGTCGGCCACGGCGCCATGGACCAGCCGGTCGATCACGTTGCCGAGCGCGCCGCCGACGAGCAGGCCGCCAAAAACCTGTGTGCGCCGGGTGCCCCCCTCGCGCCAAATCCACCACACCACCCAGGCTGCTATCGCCAGAGCGAAGGCGATGAACAGCCAGCGCGCCAGATCGCTCCCCGAGGCGCCAAGGCCAAAGTTCACGCCCCGGTTCCACGCCATCCGGAATTGGAGCAGCGGCGGCAGAACCTCGATGTGCCCCCGTGTTTTCAGGTCGAGCAGCTGGACGACGACCAGTTTCGAGCCCTGGTCGGCGGCCAGCGTTGCCAGCGCGGTGAGGGCCAGCGCGCGCATCTCAGTGCCGGAAGTGGCGCATGCCGGTAAAGACCATCGCCAGCCCCGCCTCGTCGGCCGCCCGGATCACCTCTTCGTCGCGCATCGAGCCGCCCGGCTGGATGACGCAGGTTGCCCCCGCCGCTGCCGCCTCGAGCAGGCCATCGGGGAAGGGGAAGAAGGCGTCGGAGGCCACCGCCGAGCCCACCGCCGGGCTTTCGGGCAGGCCAAGCTCGGAGGCCATGCGCCCGGCCTTGATCGCCGCGATGTTGGCGCTGTCGACCCGGCTCATCTGGCCGGCGCCGACGCCGACGGTGGCAAGGTTCCTGGCATAGACGATGGCGTTCGACTTCACGTGTTTCGCGACCTTCCAGGCAAAGAGCAGGTCGGCGAGCTGGTCCTCGGTCGGGGCAATCTTCGTGACCACGCGCAACTGGTCGAGGCCGACGAAACCGTTGTCCTTGTCCTGATAAAGCTGCCCGCCCGAAACCTGCCGGACGGTGAGCGCGCCGGCGCGCGGGTCTGGCAGGGCGCCGGTGGTCAGAAGGCGCAGGTTCTTCTTGGCGGCAAAGATGTCCTTCGCCTCGTCGCTGGCATCGGGGGCGATGACCACCTCGGTGAAGATCTCGGTGATGGCGCGGGCGGTTTCGGCATCGAGCGGCTGGTTCAGAGCGACGATGCCGCCGAAGGCCGAGGTCCTGTCGCAGTCGAAGGCCTTCTGATAGGCCTCGCGCAGGGTGGCGCCGCGGGCAACGCCCGAGGGGTTGGCATGCTTGATGATCGCACAGGCCGGCCCTTCGGCCGGGTCGAACTCGGCCACCAGCTCGAAGGCGGCGTCGGTGTCGTTGATGTTGTTGTAGCTCAGCTCCTTGCCCTGATGCTGAACGGCCGTGGCCACCCCGGGCCGGTTGCTCCCGTCGGCATAGAAGGCGGCCCTCTGGTGCGGGTTCTCGCCGTAACGCAGCGTCTGGACGAGTTTGCCGGCGATCACCCGCCGGCGCGGCGCCGTCTCGCCGATCGCGTCGGCCATCCACGAAGACACCGCCGCGTCATAGGCCCCCGTGCGGGCATAGGCGATCTGGGCAAGGCGCTTGCGGAAGGCAAGCGTGGTGGCGCCATCATGCGCGTCGAGCTCGGCCAGCAGCGCCGGGTAGTCTTCGACATCGACAACCGTGGTCACGAAGGCATGGTTCTTGGCCGCGGCGCGGATCATCGCCGGCCCGCCGATGTCGATGTTCTCGATCATCTCGTCCCAGTCCGCGCCCCGCGCCAGCGCCGCCTCGAATGGGTAGAGGTTCACCACCAGCAAGTCGATCGGTTCGATGCCGTGCTCTTCCATGGCGGCGCGGTGGTCGGCGTTGTCGCGCAGGGCCAGAAGGCCGCCATGCACCATCGGGTGCAGGGTCTTGACGCGCCCGTCCATCATCTCGGGAAAACCGGTGAGATCGGCCACGTCGCGCACCGGCACGCCGGCCTCGCGCAGGGCCTTTGCCGAACCGCCGGTCGAGAGGATTTCAACCCCCCGCGCGGCAAGCGCCTTGCCAAGGTCAACGAGTCCGGTCTTGTCGGAAACGGAAACGAGCGCGCGGCGGACGGGGGAAAGGTCGGTCATCTGGAGTTCCTCGGCATGGGTCATGGCAACCCGCCGGCCGTGTCCCGGTCAAGGTCGCGCAGGGCCACGGGGGTATCCTGCGCCTTGGCGAGAGACCAGCGGATGCGTGTCGCATAGTCCAAAGCCAGCCCGGAGAGAACCACCTGTTTCGTCGCACGCGGCTTGATCCGCCCCTTTTCGAGATAGACGCTGGGCTCGAGCGCAAGCTCGGCCGCGCCTTCGTAGCGGAAAACCCAGATCTCGCCCGAGCGCAGCATCATCGAAACGGCGGTTCCGCCCAGGTCGATCGCGGCATCGACATCGGGGTGCAGGTGAAAGCGCAGATCGAAGCGCAGGCCCGAAAGCCCGGTGCGGTCGAGCGCGTCGAGAAAGGCCTGCTTGTCGTCGTCGGAAACGGCGAGCAGGCTTTCGTCGCCCAGAACGCTGCGCCCGTCGGCCGTCATCTCGATCTGCCGCAGATAGCCGAGGCCGTGACTGGCGACATACCCGTCATGCCCGGCAATGATCCCGGTGGTGCCTTCTCCCTCGGTTTCCTGCACATGAACCCGGCGCGGCCCGTCCACGAGCGGCGCGTTCGCGCCCCCGCGCCCCAGCCGGGAAGAAGAGACGCCTCGCAGGCCGAGCACCGAGTGCGACGGGGTCGCGCGCCCGGCCTTGTGCCATGCCTCGCCGAATTCCGTGCCGGAGCCGCAACTCACGATCAGCGGCCGGCGCCCCGAGGTGATCTCGATCGCGAGAGTCGAGGCATGGGCATTGGTCGAGGCATCGCCCCGGGGCGGCAGCGCGGCATCCATGATCAGCGAGGTGCGCCCGCCGTGCAGCCGGGCAAAGCCCATGGCCAGGCCCGAGGCGATGCGCGCGCGCACGCCCGACGTGGCCAAAGCCTGATCGAGCCGCCCCTCGGCGCCGCGCCCGCCGCCATGAAAGCGCGCCAGCCCCCCGTCGGCATGGCGCAGGGCCCGCAGCGTCGGGGCGATGCGCTCGATGGCGGCGACGTGTTCGCGCGGGGCGATGCGCCCGCTTTCGGCCAGCGCCAGCGCCGCCCAGTTGAGCAGGGTGAAAACTTCGAGCAGGTCTTCGGGGTTGCGGGTGGGAATGCCGCCCTCGGCGTCGATCTGTTCGGTGCATTCGCGGGCAAGAGCGGTGCTTGCCTCTTCGACGAAACCATCCATGCCGGTGAGCGAAAGCCCGGCATGAATGAGCCCCGTCAGCGCTTCGAACCGTGGCAGGCCGGGCGAGGCCGCCGGCCAGCGCCGAACGAGGAACATGGTCTGCTGGCCGAGAGAGCGAAAGAAGGCGTCGGCATGGTCGCTGCCCTGACCGGAAAGCAGGAAAACCGCGTGATTGATCCACCGGATCACCCGCCGGCCGGCAAGGTCGGGCGTCCAGCCCGGACCGTTCCCGCCCGAGTAGCGCTCGATCCAGCCAAAGGTCCAGTCCTGTGCCCGCGCGCGCGCCGCGCCATCGCCGAGGGCGGCCAGATCGTCGAGCCAGCGAAAGCCGTGCAGGGCTTCGGCGAAAGCCACGGAGGGCGGCTCGATGTCCCACGGCGGGCGCTCGCCGGTTTCGACGAGATGGCCGGCGAGCATCAGGTTCCCGGCCACCAGCTGCTTGCCCTTGGCAAAGCTTCCGATGGTGCGCGGCTCGGGCTGTGACTGGAAGCCGCCCGGCGTGGGCGCCCGCCTCGCCCGGCGCGCGTGCCAGCGGTTCAACCAGCGCGTCTTGCGCGCCGCCCATTTGGAAGTGTCTGGCACTGCGCCTCGCCTCGGCTCGAAACGTTACGCCCCTTTGCGGGGTCTTGCGGCGCATGATAGCCGGGCGCGCGCCTCAAGTCACCTGTTGCGGTTTGCGCAGGCAGGCGATGTAGAAGCCGTCCATGCCGCCGATGTCTGGCCAGTAGTCCGGGCGCAGGCGCAGGCCGCCTTCCGGCCCGATCCACGCAGGATCGACCCCCGGCAAGGCCAGCGCCCCGCGCTCGACCGCCAGCCGGGGGTGGCGTTCGAGCGCATCGCGGAGCTGTTCCTCGCCCTCGTCGATCAGCAGGCTGCAGGTGCAATAGACCAGCCGCCCGCCGGGTTTGAGCAAGCCAAGCGCGTGGTCGATCAGGCGGGCCTGAAGCTCGAAGAGGGCCGGAAAATCGCTCCCGTCCTTGGCGTGGGGCAGGTCGGGATGGCGGCGAATCGTGCCGGTGGCCGAACAGGGCGCATCGAGCAGGATCGCGTCGAACGGCCCGCCGTCGAAGGTGAGGGCATCGGCGGTAATCACCTCGGCCTCGAGACGCACCCGGGCGAGGTTCTCGCGCAGTCTTTCGGTGCGCCGCGCCGAAATGTCGACGGCGGTCACCCGCGCGCCGGCGGCGGCGAGCTGCATCGTCTTGCCGCCGGGCGCGGCGCAGAGGTCAAGAACATGCTCGCCCGGGCGCGGGGCCAGAACCTGCGCCGGAAGCGCGGCGGCGGCGTCCTGAACCCACCACGCGCCGGTGTCGAAGCCGGGCAGGGCGCTCACTTGCGCGCGGGCCTCGAGGCGCACGGAGCCGGTGGGCAGCACCATGCCGCCCAGCGCCTTGGCCAGCGCGGACGCGTCGCCGCGCGGGGTGACGTCGAGCGGGGCGCCGGCAAGGTGGGCGGCTTCCATGCGTTCGACCGCGGGCTTGCCGTAATCGGCGATCAGCGGCTTGCGCAGCCATTTCGGCAGACGCGGCACGGGAAGCGTGTTCCATTTTTCCCGGTCGTTCGCGACCCGGCGCAGCACCGCGTTGACGAGCCCGGCCATGTTTTCGGTCTCGCGCCCGCCGGCGCGGGCCAACGCGACGCAGGCATTGACAACGCCATGAGCCGGCGCGCCTTCCTCGCAGATTTCGGCAACGCCGAGGCGCAGGATGCTCATCACCGAAAGCGGCGGGCGCCGTTTCAGGTAGGGGCCGAGCATCCGGTCGCAGCGGTCGAGAACCCGCAGGGTGGTGGTGGCGAGGCGCTGGGCGCGGGCGCGCGCTTCCGGGGGCAGCGGGCCAAGCCGCGCCGGCAACACCTCCGAAAGAAGGCGATGCCGCTCGAGCACGTCGCCGAGCAAAAGGGCCGCAATCCGGCGCGGATCCTGCGCTGCTTTCGTCATGGGAGAGCCTTTGCCTTTTGCCCTGCGTCGGCCTATATCACCGGCAGCAAACGAGGACTACCGCGATGCGTGAAGCGGACAAGCGCGATCTTCCGCCCGAAGCGATTCGGGCCCTGGCCGAAGCCGAAGAGCGGCGCCGGAAGGCCCCCAAACTCGACCTGCCGAAAGAAATCGGCGGGCGCGACGGGCCCGAGCCGGTGCGCTTTGGCGATTATGAGAAAAAGGGCATCGCCATCGACTTCTGAGCCTCAGAGGCCGAGAACGTCGTGCATGTCGTAGGCGCCGGGCTTGCGCCCGATACCCCAGAGTGCGGCCTTGAGCGCGCCGCGGGCAAAGATCGCCCTGTCGGTGGCGACATGCCGCAGGATCACCCGCTCGCCCGCGCCGGCAAAGATCACGTCATGTTCACCGACGATGTCGCCGCCGCGCACCGACGAGAACCCGATATGGCCGGGCACGCGCTCGCCGGTGATCCCGTCGCGCCCCCGGTCGGCCACCCGGCCGAGCTGGACGCCGCGCCCCTCGGCCGCGGCCTCGCCCAGCATCAGCGCCGTGCCCGAAGGGGCATCGACCTTGTGGCGGTGATGGGCCTCGACGATTTCGATATCGAAACTTTCGTCGAGCGCGGCGGCGACCTTTTTCGTGAGCTGAACCAGAAGGTTGACACCAAGGCTCATGTTGCCGGCGCGGATGATCGTGGCGTGCCGCGCCGCGGCGGAGAGCTTCTCGAGGTCGTCCTCGGTAAAGCCGGTGGTGCCGATGACATGCACCGCGCGCGCCTGGGCGGCAAGGGCGGCAAGGGCAACGCTGGCCGCCGGCGCCGTGAAGTCGATGACGGCCCGTGCCCGGGCCATGGCTTCGAGCGGGTCATCGGTGACCGTCACGCCAAGGGGCGCGCCGCCCATCGCCTCGCCGACGTCGCGCCCGACCCAGTCGTGCCCGGGCCGCTCGAGCGCCCCGACAAGGCGCGCGGCGGGGCTTTCGCTCACCAGTTTCACCAGCATCCGGCCCATCCGGCCGGAAGCGCCATTGACCACGATTCCCGGCAGTTCGCTCATCTCGTCCTCCGTTTTGCCCGTGGTAAGGCCTGTTGCGCGGCGGCGCAATCGGGCATAGATGGGCGCCATGGCAAGGAACCGCTTTCATCATGGCGACGGTCCGTCGCAACGACAGCTCCGGGTGGGTGAGCTCATCCGGCGCACGCTGAGCGATGTGCTCATGCGTGGCGACGTGCATGACCCCGATCTCAACCGGATGTCGATCACCGTCGGCGAGGTGCGCGTTTCGCCCGACCTTCGGGTGGCCACGGCCTTCGTGATGCCGCTCGGGGGGCAGCACCGCGAAGAGGCGATCAAGGCGCTGGCGGCCCACAAGGGCGAGCTGCGGCATCTGATCGGCAGGGCGGTGACGCTGAAATTCGTGCCCGATCTGCGGTTCGTCATCGACGAGACCTTCGATCAGATGGACGAAACCCGGCGCCTGTTTGCCGATGAGCGCGTCCGCAAAGACATCGAACACGACGACGAGGAAGAGTAATGGCCCGACGCAAGGGGCGCGACGTGCACGGCTGGCTGGTCGTGGACAAGCCCGCCGGCATCACGTCGAACGCGGTTGTCAACAAGGTGCGCTGGGCCTTCGGGGCGCGCAAGGCCGGCCATGCCGGCACGCTCGACCCGGAGGCGACGGGGGTTCTTGCCGTGGCGCTGGGGGAAGCCACGAAGACCGTCCCCTATATCACCGATGCGCTCAAGGCCTACCGC
>RFKM01000022.1 GCA_003694465.1 Alphaproteobacteria bacterium | reverse complement strand
CGCGGCAAGGCAGGCGCGATGCCCGCGCGCGGCAAGCCGCTCGCCAAGGGCGACGAAGGGCTGCATGTCGCCGCGCGAGCCGATGGCGATCAGGAGAATCTTCAAGGGCGCGCTCCGGCTGGTTTCCGGCCTCGATTGGACGGTGAAAAAAGCCTCGCCGCAAGGGCGAGGCTCAGTTGGGGTGCCGTGGCCGGTGGCCACAGCACAGGCGGTATGGGGTGGAGATGTCAGACCATCTCGGCGCGGATTTGCTGGCGCAGCACGTCGATGGGCACGGTGCGCCCGTCACGCTTGAAATGCCAGTAGGTCCAGCCATTGCACGAGGGCGCATGTTCGAGCGCCGCGCCGACCTGGTGGATCGAGCCCCGGGCCTCGCCCGAAATCAGCGTGCCGTCGGCCCGCACCTTGGCGACATGCCCGCGCGGGCTGACCAGCACCTCGCCGGGGCGCAGCATGCCGCGCTCGACGAGCTGTCCGAAGGGCACCCTCGGCTCGGCGCGCTTCGAGGCCGAAACCACCAGCGCCTCCTTGTCGAACTTGCGCACCTTCGCAAGGCGTTTCGCGGCCACCTTTCGATAGGCCTCCTCGCGCTCGATGCCGATATAATCGCGCCCCAGCATCTTGGCGACGGCGCCGGTGGTGCCGGTGCCGAAGAACGGGTCGAGCACCACGTCGCCGGGGTTGGTCGTGCCGACCAGAACCCGGTGCAAAAGCGCCTCGGGCTTCTGCGTCGGATGGGCCTTTTCGCCGTTCTCGTCCTTCAGGCGCTCGCCGCCGGTGCAGATCGGCAGAACCCAGTCCGAGCGCATCTGCACGCCTTCGTTGAGCGCCTTCAGCGCCTCGTAATTGAAGGTGTATTTGCTGTTTTCCGACTTCGACGCCCAGATCAGCGTCTCGTGGGCGTTGGTGAGGCGCTTGCCGCGGAAATTCGGCATCGGGTTCGACTTGCGCCAGATCACGTCGTTGAGAATCCAGAACCCCTGGTTCTGAAGCTCGGCGCCCATGCGGAAGACGTTGTGATAGGAGCCGATCACCCAGATCGCGCCGTTGGGCTTGAGCAGACGCCGGGCGGCGGCGAGCCATTTGCGGGTGAACCTGTCGTAGGCACGGAACGACGAGAACTGGTCCCAGTCGTCATCGACGGCGTCGACCTTCGAGTTGTCGGGCCGGTGCAGATCGCCCTTGAGCTGAAGGTTGTAGGGCGGATCGGCGAAGATCAGGTCGATGGAGGCCTCGGGAAGGCTGTTCATCACCTCGATCGAGTCACCGGCAAGAATCTGGTTGAGCGGCAATTCGGCTGCCGCCTGTGCGGTTCTGGTCGTCATCACTCTGCCTCTGTCCCCGGCGCTTTTGCGCTCGTGATTTTCGGCAAGGATGAGTCAAAGTCGATTCGCCGTCAATTTCTTTTTTTGAATCAAGAGGTTAAGATTTTTCTTGATACAAGATGTTGTGCACCGGGCGGAATGAACGCCTATGGTGTGGGGTGACCCCAAGATCTTGAAGCGCGGCGAGATGGGCTTTCGAGGGGTATCCGGCGTTGCGCTCCCATCCGTAGCCGGGGAAGGCGCGGGCAAGGTCCTGCATGATGCGGTCGCGGGTTACCTTGGCCACGATCGAGGCCGCGGCGATCGAGAGCGAACGCCCGTCGCCCTTCACCACGGCTTCGCCGGCAACGGTCAGGCCGCGCGGCAGCAGGTTGCCGTCGATGAGAACGTGGTCGGGCGCCGGGGCGAGGCCCTCGATGGCCCGGCACATGGCGAGGTGGGCGGCGCGCAGGATGTTGATCTCGTCGATCTCGGCAACGCTGGCCTGCCCGACCGAAACCTCGGCGCAAGCGAGGATCTCTTCGAACAGGGCATCGCGCCGACGCGCCGTCAGCTTCTTGGAATCGTTCAGGCCTTGCGGGGTGCGTTCGGGGTCGAGCACGACCGCCGCGGCCACCACGGGCCCGGCCAGCGGGCCGCGGCCGGCCTCGTCAACACCGGCCACGCGCCGCGCGCCGCGGGCGTGAGCGGCAGCCTCGAAAGCGAAATCGGGGGGCGCGGGTTTCATGGGCTTTCGGTGGCCGATCGCGGCGCCGGCTGCAAGCCCTTTCGGGCGGGGGGCCGAAGCCCCCCACCCAGGGGGTGCGGCAAACCTGCGACAATCCGCGCCCCCTGTCTGGTAGCCCCGCCGATCAGCGGGTTCCGTAGCCGTATCCGGCCAGGCACCGGGCCCGGTAGGCGCGCACATAGCCTTCGCGCGGCAGGCGGACGCTTTCTTCGCAGACGCGCGGCAGCGACGACCAGCGGGTGTAGTTGCGCACGAGGCAGGAACTGCGGAAGTAGCCGCCCCGATCGACGCCGTAGGGCACCCGGAACTTGCATTGCATCGGCAGTTGCTTGCTGGGCGCGACGGGCGGTTGTGGTTTCGGGCGCGGCGGCTGCGGCTGCGGACGCGGCGGCAACGGGCGCGGGTGATGGTCGCGGTCCTGCACGTTCGACGCGATAAGGCCGGCGGTGAACATTGTCAGCAGCGTGCCGAAGGCGATGACGGCAACGGCCTCGTCGCCGCCCGCGCGCGCCGGGGTGGCGGCGACGGGTGAGAAGGCGAGCGCCGTGGCGAGCGCGGTTGCCAGACCCTGGCGGCCGATTGCCCTTGTGGTCTTCCGTTCCATGGCTTGTCCTTTCGGTTGTCCGGCGGGAAGCCGGCTTGAAACCCTGTGGGGCAAGCCTGGGCCGGAGGGCGAAAGTCAGGCAATGACGGCCGCTTGTCAGCCGATAACAGCGGCGCTGGGCGGGTGTGCTATTGAATAACCGCGCCGGCGGGCACAGTCTGAGGCCATGAAACAGCTCATTGCCATTTGCGCAGGCGCCGCGCTTTCGGCCCTTGTGGCGCTTCCCGCCTCGGCGGCGTGCTATGCCGATTACAAGGCCAAGCGCGGCCAGCCGCTCGAACTTCATTACGGGGTCATCGAACTGCCCGACAGGGCCTGCGTCAGCCTCGATGCCGCGGCGCCGGTGATCGCCCGCCGCATCGCCGTCGATGGCTGGACCCTGCTGGCCGTTGTCAGGATCTTCGACGAATCCGGATTGACCAAGAAGAGGAGAGAGCGTGCCGGACCCTATTTCCTCCGTTACTGAAGCCCGGCAGGCGGGCACGCGCGCGGCGGTTCTCGGCATCATCG
>RFKM01000021.1 GCA_003694465.1 Alphaproteobacteria bacterium | reverse complement strand
GGTCCTCCCTTGATTCTCTGGCCCAAGCATGCGCCCGCCCCCGCGAAAGGCGATTGCCAAATGGTTGTTCACGTGGTGAAAGGAAGGGGGGAAAATTCGATGAAACGGCCCAGAAGCGCAAGGAAATTCGAAGAACATGGAACTTGACAGTATCGACCGCCGGATTCTCATGGTCTTGCAGAAGCATGGGCGCATGTCGAATGCCGACCTGTCCGAGCGCGTCCACCTCTCGCCCTCGGCCTGCCATCGCCGGGTGCAGCGCCTCGAGAAGGAGGGCTATATCCGCGACTACGTCGCCCTGCTCGATCCGCGAAAGATCGGCCTGCCAACGACGGCCTTCGTCGAGATCACCCTTTCGGGGCAGGCCGACGAACTGCTCGAGGCCTTCGAGCGCGAGGTGGCGCGGGTGCCCGAAGTGCTCGAATGTCACCTGATGGCCGGAAAGTCCGACTACCTGCTGAAGGTCGTCGCGCAGGATACCGACGATTTCGCCCGCATCCACCGCCAGAAACTCGCCCGCCTTCCCGGGGTTCTGGGGATGCAGTCGAGCTTCGCGCTGCGCACGGTGTTCAAGACCACGGCGCTTCCGGTCTAGCCACGGTCTGGTTCCGGGCGCCGGTCACGCCAGCGCCGGGTCGAGGACGCGTTCGCGCACCGGCAGGTGGATGAGAGCCGAAAAGGCGCCCACCCCGACCCCGACCCACCAGACCGCGGTGTAGTCGCCGGTGATGTCATACATCCGCCCGCCCAGCCAGACGCCGAGGAACGAGCCCAGCTGGTGCGAGAAGAAGACGATGCCGTAGAGCGTGCCCATGTAGCGCAGCCCGTAGATATGGGCGATCAACCCCGAGGTCAGCGGCACCGTTGCCAGCCACAGCGTCCCCATGACCAGCGAGAACAGCACCACGGAGGCAGGCGTGATCGGCAGCATGATGAACAGCGCCGCGACGACGGTTCGCGCGAGGTAGATCCCGGCCAGCAGGTATTTGCGCGCAAAGCGGTTTCCGAGCGCCCCGGCGGCGAGGGTGCCGGCGATGTTGGCCAGCCCGATGATCGAGATCGAGACCGCCCCGAGCGCCGATGTCGTGCCGACTCCGAGGCTTGCCAGCGTGCTGCCCGGCGCGATTGTCCCGCACATCTCGGTGACCATCGCCGGGAAATGCGCGGTGATGAAGGCAAGCTGGTAGCCGCAGGAAAAGAACCCGAGAAAGATCATCGTGTAGGACGGATCGCGGAAGGCAAGGCGCAGGGACTCGCCGAGCGATTGCTCGAGGTCGGCCCGGCCCGAGGGGGCGGGCGCGCGCATCAGCGGCAGGATCGCCAGCGAGGCGAGAATGACGGCGGCAAAGACGACAAAGACCGATTGCCACGGCATGACCGAGAGCAGGCCCTGGGCAAGCGGGGCGCCAAAAACCTGCCCGGCCGAGCCGGCAGCCGTCGCCACCGCAAGAGCCATGGAGCGGTGCCGGGCCGAGGCAGCGCGTCCGACCACCGCGAGGATGACGCCGAAGCCGGTTCCCGCCACGCCGAACCCGACCGCCACTTCGAGCAGCTGGTGTTGCAGCGGCAGGGTGGCGTAGGCCGAACCGACCAGCCCGCCGGCGTAAAGCAGCGCGCCGAGCACGATGGCCCGCCGGTCGCCCATCTTTTCGGCGATCGCTCCGAAGATCGGCTGGCCGATGCCCCAGGCCAGGTTCTGGATGGCGATGGCCAGCGAGAAATCGGCCCTTGGCCAACCGAAATCCTCGGCAATCGGAATCTGAAAGACGCCGAAGCTCGCCCGAACCGCGAAGCTGAGCATCAGAACGACCGATCCGGCAACAAGCACCGGGGTGACGAGGCGCGCGTCTTTCATGGCAAATCCCCTTCGCCGCAGCGTGCGGGAAACGCGCGCCAGCGTCAATTCGCCGCGGTGTGGCTTTTCTTCTGCGGCGCGGCGAATTATCTGGGGGCATGAGCCGTTCGATTGCCGACATCTACCGGGCCCGGGCCGAGGCGGGCGCGCTCCAGCCGGACCCGGCGCAGGAGCTCGTCCTGCCGATCCTCGACGACATGCGCGATCATCTCGAGCGCACGTCGCTCAGGCGCCGGGGCATTCTGGGCGGGTTGTTCCACAAGCCGCAGGACGTGCCGCAGGGGCTTTACCTCTGGGGCGGGGTGGGGCGCGGCAAGTCGATGCTGATGGACCTGTTCTTCCAGACGCTCGCGATCGAGGAAAAGCGCCGGGTCCATTTTCATGCCTTCATGCAGGAGGTGCACGAAGGGATGCGGGCGGCGCGTTCGGCCGGCACGCCCGATGCGCTCGAACCGGTGGCGCGACGGCTCGCGCAAGAGGCGCGCCTGATCGCCCTCGACGAGATGCAGATCACCGACATTGCCGACGCGATGATCGTCGGGCGGCTGTTCGAGAAGCTTTTTGACGCCGGGGTGGTGGTGGTCACCACCTCGAACCGCCCGCCGGAAGACCTCTACAAGGACGGGCTGAACCGGCAATTGTTCCTGCCCTTCATCGACCTTTTGCGCGCGCGCATGGTGGTGCACGAGCTCGCCGGCCCGCAGGATTATCGGCAGAACCGGCTGGCCGGCGCGCAGGTCTATTTCACGCCGCTCGACGGGGCTGCCCGCGCCGGTATCGAGGCGATCTGGAAGGGCTTTACCGAAAACGGCACGCCCCGCCCGCTGGTGCTGCGCGTCAAGGGGCGCGAGATCACCCTGCCGCAGGCCTGTTCGGGCGTGGCGCGGGCGCGCTTTTACGATCTGTGCGGCGTTCCGCTCGGGCCGGGCGACTATCTGGCCATTGCCGAAGCGGTGCGGGTGTTGATCCTCGAGGATGTGCCGCAGCTCGGGCGCAGCAATTACAACGAGGCGCGCCGATTCGTGACGCTGGTCGATGCGCTCTATGAGGCGCATGTGCGGCTGGTGGTCTCGGCGGCGGCGGAGCCGGAATATCTTTACCTCGAGGGCGAGGGAAGTTTCGAGTTCGAGCGCACCGCCTCGCGCCTGCGCGAGATGCAGTCGGCCGACTGGGTGGGCTGAGGGGGCGTGGTAACGGCCAGGAAGTCCGCCCTTGGCAAGGGCGGCAGGGTGACCTGGTCGAAAAACGTTGGATCACGGGGCGCCGGACCCTTGGTGGGTCTCTTTTGTGATCACAAGCGCAGCGCCACCACCGGCGGCATCGGCGCGAAGATCTCCCTCCCCGTCCTGCTCGACAGGTCCGGCCTGGGAGCAGGTCATTGCCTGCTCGACCGTTGCACCCAGATTTAGCGCAAATCGCCCGATTTCGTCAATATAAAGGGTTGACTTCGCCGCATTGTGGACAAAAGCGCAAAAATTGAGTCGCGCCAATAGGTTGAGTCGCGCGACGCACGCCGTGGTCTGTCCGGCGCGAAAATTTTTTTGTGATCACATGCGTCGCGCCGGGCTCAGCCGTTTGCGCGAAGCACCTGCCCGGCGAGGTAGAGCGAGCCGCAGATGAGAATGCGGGCGCCGGGCTCCTGCGCGACGATCTCGCGGATCGCGGTTTCGACATCCGGGGCGATGCGTGCCGCGTGGCCCGCTCCGGCGGCAATGCGCGCCGTTTCCTCGGCCGGGAGCGTTGCCGCCTCGCCGGGGATGGTCACCGCCATGAGGCTGGCGGCGAGGGGCGCCAGCGGGCGCAGGAAGCCGGCGGCATCCTTGGTGTTCAGCATGCCGCAAACCAGATGGGTCGGCCGGGCGGGCAGGGTTTCGATGAGCCGCGCCAATGCCGCGCCAGCGGCGGGATTGTGCCCGCCGTCGAGCCAGAGCTCGGCCCGACCGGCGGCCTTCACAAGCGGGCCTTCCTTCAACCGCTGCATCCGGGCGGGCCATGTCACATCGCGCATCGCCGCCTCGCAGGCCGCCTCTCCGAAGCCCAGCGCCCGGAGCGCGGCCAGCGCCATGCCGGCGTTCTCGATCTGATGCGGCCCGGGCAGGGCTGGAAGCGGCAGGTCGAGCAGCCCGGCCTCGTCCTGAAACACCAGCCGGTCCCGTTCGGACCAGACTTGCCACTGCTGCCCGCGGGCCAGAACCGGGGCGCCAAGGCGCGCGGCGCGGGCCTCGATCACCTCGAGCGCGGCATCCTCCTGAAGGCCGACGATCACCGGCACCCCCGGCTTGATGATCCCGGCCTTCTCGGCGGCGATCTCGGGCAGGGTCTCGCCCAGAAACTGGGTATGGTCGATCGACACCGGCGTGATGATCGAAAGCGCCGGCCGGTCAATCACGTTGGTGGCGTCGAGCCGGCCGCCGAGGCCGACCTCGAGCAGGGTGAAATCGGCCGGGGTCTCGGCAAAGGCGAGCAGCGCGGCAACGGTGGTGATCTCGAAATAGGTGATCGGCGCGCCGGCATTGGCGGCCTCGCAGCGGTCAAGCACGGCGCTGAGGGCGGCTTCGTCGATGATCTCGCCGGCGAGGCGGATACGCTCGTGAAAGCGGGCGAGATGCGGGCTCGTATAGGCATGAACGCGCCGCCCCGCCCCCTCGAGCCCGGCGCGAATCATCGCCTGGGTCGAGCCCTTTCCATTGGTGCCGGCGATGTGAATCACCGGCGGCAGGCGCCTCTCGGGGTTCCCGAGCGCGGCGAGCAGGCGCCAGACCCGGTCGAGGGTGAGATCGATGATCTTCGGATGCAGCGACATCATCCGCTCGAGGATGACGTCCGATTGCGGTCGGCTCACGGCTTGGCGCGCTCCCCCGCGGCGGGGGCATCCTTCGGCGCCGGAAGGTCACCCTTCACGGCGGGCGACTGCCGCATCAGCATGCGCAGGATGGTCACCAGCTCGTCTTTCAGCTGCTTGCGATGGGTCACCCTGTCGAGCATGCCGTGATCGAGCAGGTATTCGGCGCGCTGGAAGCCTTCGGGCAGTTTCTCGCGAATCGTCTGTTCGATGACCCGGCTGCCGGCGAAGCCGATGAGCGCCTTGGGTTCGGCGATCTGCACGTCGCCAAGCATGGCATAGCTGGCGGTCACCCCGCCGGTGGTCGGGTGGGTGAGCACGACGACATAGGGCAGGCCCGCTTCCTTGACCATGTTGACGGCGACGGTGGTGCGCGGCATCTGCATGAGGCTCAGGATGCCTTCCTGCATGCGCGCGCCGCCGGCGGCCGAGAACAGCACGAAGGGGCGCTTGAGCTCGATCGCGCGGCGGGCGCCGGCGAGAATGGCATTGCCGACGTAAATGCCCATCGACCCGCCCATGAACGAAAAGTCCTGCGCCGCGGCGACAATCGGCGTGCGGTAGATCTCGCCCTCGGCAACCAGCATCGCGTCCTTCTCGCCGCTGGCCTTCTGCGCGGCCTTGAGGCGGTCGGGGTAACGCTTCTGGTCGCGGAAATGCAGCGGGTCGGTCACCGGCTGCGGCACTTCGATCTCGGTGAAGATGCCGCCGTCGAACAGCTTCTCGAAGCGTTTGCGCGGCGACAGCGCCATGTGGTGATCGCAGGAGGGGCAGACGTTGAGGTTTTCTTCCAGTTCGCGGTGGAAGAGCATCTGCCCGCATTCCGGGCATTTGATCCACAGGTTCTCCGGCACCTCGCGCCGCGAGAACAGCGAGTTGATCCGGGGCCGGACGTAGTTCGAAATCCAGTTCATGAAGGGTCCTCGACTGCTTGGCCCTACCTAAGCGCCGGCGCCGGGTTTTGCAATCGTGCGCGGGTTCGGCCACCAGCGCCGCCAGACGAGGTAGGCCAGCACCATGAGCGCCGTCTGGGTGAGCATCGAATAGGTCATGTAGCCGCTTTCGAGATCGACCTCGACGAGATAGAGAGAGAAGCCTTCGATCGAGCCTTTGAGGCCGATCAGAACCATGGCGACATTGTTGCCGAAGTGGAGCCCGGCGGCGGCGCCGAGATTGCCGGTTTTCACGGTCACCAGCGCGGCGAGGGTGCCGATCACCGCCGCATTGAAAACATAGGCGGCGGCGTTGAGCGGGCCGAAGGTTGTCGCGTCGAAATGCAGCAGACCGAACAGGAACGAGGGCGCCACCCCCCAGATCAGCACGTTTGCGCTGCGCGCGCGCAGTTGCTGGAGCACGTAGCCGCGAAAGACCGCCTCTTCGGCCAGCGCCTGCATGGCGATGAGGGCAATGGCTGGCAGCAGGCCGGCCAGCCAGGGCATGAGGTTCGTGCGCCGGACGATCTCGGGGGCGATCTCCGGGGGCAGAACGAGGCGTTCGAGCCCCATCAGCGCGTAGGAAATCGCGGCGATGCCGAGCGTGACGGCGGCCCCGCGCGCGAAATGGACAAGCTCGAGCCGGCGCTGCGGGCCGAAAAGCGTTCGGTATCCGCGTCGGTGCAGGAGCGGCAGGGCGAGGGCGAGGCCGGCGTGAAACCCGGCAAAGCCGAGGAAGACCGCGGCGGCGCCGGCAAGGCTGTCGGCCCGTGCGATCTGCCCGAGAGGCACGCCGAGAAGCGCGCTTGCGGCCAGCAGAACCGCCGTCGAGACCGCGAACCACACGGCAAAGACGAGCACGAGGCCGAGCGCAAGGCGCCAGAGCTGGGCGCGCTCGCGCGCCGGCTCCCAGAAACGGGCTTCGGACATCTTCCCTCCTCGCTTGCCCGGCGAGTCTATCCGCCCTTTCCGGGCAAGATCAACGCGCCCGCCGCGGCGGGCGACGCGGTTGCAAGGACGCGGCCCAACGCCTAACACGGAGGCCGGGAGGGGAGACGTCACATGTGGCCTTCGCGCGCAAATCTTGTCTTCGGGGCGCTGGTGGTGCTTGCCCTGTCGGGGTGCATGGAATTTCCCGGTGCCGGCGCCGCGGCGCGCCTTCCCAAGGCCGAACCGACCCTGACGGTCTGGGGCGGGGCGTTCGTCATTGCCGGCCCGCACGGGTTTTGCATCGACCCGGGCGCGGCGCGGCAGGACGAGAAAAGCGCCTTCGCCGTGCTCGGCAGCTGCGCCACGATCTCGGGCAATCCGCGCGATGCCAAACCCCGCAAGCCGGCGGTGCTGACCGCCCTCGTGGCGCCGGCCGCCGCGCCGCTCGACGACGCGGCACTGGATCGGCTTTCGGCCTTCTTCCGCAGCCCCGACGGCGAGGCGGCGCTTGCCCGTTCCGACCACGCGCGCCACGCCGAGGTGATCGGTGAGCGCCGGGTGGATGGCGCCCTGGTGCTGCACGCCCGCGATGGCGATTCCTCGGGCAATGTCTCGGGCGACTACTGGCGGGCGGTTCTGGACGTTTCGGGCAATCTGGTGACCCTCACCGTCTCCGGCTACAGCACCGATCCGCTCGACGAGACGTCGGGCGCGCGGCTGACCGAGCGCTTCATCGCGGCGGTTCGGGCGGCCAACAGGGATGCTGGCGCGCCGCCGGAGGCCGCGGGCGGCGGCCTTGCGGCGCTTTTCAACCGTTTGCCCTTATGAAACCTTTTGTCCTAAGAATGGAAACAATCCATTTCCCCGAGGCGATTCCACGTCATGATCACACGCTATCCCGGGTTTCTGGCCTCGGCCCTTCACAGGCGGGAAAGGCGACGCTGGGCGCGTGCCGCGCGGCAGGCCGAGCGGATGCCGCTCAGCCGGTTGCGGCACCTGAGGTTGCGCGCCCTCGAGCTGCGGCAGGTGCTCGACCGGCTGCTGTTCGTCGCCGACAACCGGCTGGCGCTGCCGCGAATCGGTTCGAATTCCTTTCCCAAGCCATTGTTTTCCGACTGGGCCTGGCGCCCGAAACTCTGGCGCGGGCCGATCTTTCCGGCCGGCGCCGCCGCCGTCGAAACCCACCAGACCTTCGGCGAGGAGGTCACCGTCTACCATGACTGCCGCATTTCCGAGCTGACCATCCGGCAGCTGCGCAACACCCGCGAGGAGGATCTAGCCCCCTACGGTTTGCGGATGGACGTGTTCAATTTCGACGGCTCCTTCCTCTCGCTGGTCATACAGCTGCCGAACGAGGGCATTCAGGGGCTGCGCAAGCGGCATATCGTGCGGATGACGGCGGTGGTCGAAACCGAGCGCCCGCTCGAGATCTTCGCCCGGCTCAACGTCAGGCACGGCCCGAATACCGAGCAGCTGGTGCGCGAACTGCCGCTGGGAACGGGCGAGATCGTGGTTGAATTCGACCTTGCCTATTCGAACATGAACGAAAAGCGCGTCGAGGCGGCATGGGTCGACCTGATTTTCGAAGGGCCGCAGATGAACCAGGTCACCTTGCGCGACGTGACCTTCAGCCGTCGCCCGCGGGCCGAGATCTAGGAGCAGGGGATGTCTTCGATCCAGCTGACGAAAACGACCATTCGCGCCGGCGTCTGGGAAGGCGTTCTGACCGGGGCCGGGGCGCGCCCGGACCTCGAGGTGACACATCAGGCAAAGCCCGTTCCCGGCCTGCGCCTGAAGGAAGACCCGTCGGTTCCCGGCCAGTTCATCGTCCAGGTGCCGATACCGCCCGAGCTTCTGTCGGAGGGGGTGCAAACCTTCGTCATCACCGACCGGGCCAGCGGCGAAACGCTGGAGAGCTTCTCGATCGTCACCGGCCAGCCGGTCGACGAGGATTTTCGCGCCGAAGTGGAACTCCTGCGGGCCGAACTCGACCTGCTCAAGCGGGCCTTCCGGCGCCATTGTGCCGAGACCGGCGCCGACGGGACTGGCGGCGCCGGATGACGCGGCGTCGTGGGTGACAATGCCCGCGGCGCGATTATCCTGCGCCGCAGGAGGACACCATGACCGAATTTCCGC
Source organism: Alphaproteobacteria bacterium (assembly GCA_003694465.1). Lineage (GTDB taxonomy): Bacteria > Pseudomonadota > Alphaproteobacteria > Rhodobacterales > Rhodobacteraceae > RFKM01. Next base: position 3,253 of record RFKM01000021.1, on the reverse strand, counting down.
ATCTCTTCGCCCCGCTCGATCTTGGCCATGTGACCCTGCCCAACCGGGTTCTGATGGGTTCGATGCATACCGGGCTCGAAGAGCGCGGCGACTGGGGGCGGGTGGCCGAATATTACGCCGCGCGCGCCCGCGGCGGGGTGGCGCTGATGGTGACCGGCGGCATAGCGCCCAACCCGGAAGGCGCGGTGTTCCCCGGCGCGGCGGCGATGATGACCGAGCAGGACGTGGCGAATCACCGCATCGTTACCGAAAGGGTCCATGCCGAGGGCGGGCGCATCGCCATGCAGATCCTTCATGCCGGGCGCTATGCCTACGGCAAGGATTGCGTCTCTGCCTCACCGATCAAGGCGCCGATTTCGCCTTTCGTGCCGCGCGAGCTCGACGAAGAGGGGATCGAGAAGCAGATCTCCGATTTCGTCCGGGCGGCGCGCCTTGCCCGCGAGGCCGGGTATGATGGTGTCGAGATCATGGGCAGCGAGGGCTATTTCATCAACCAGTTCCTTGTGCGTCACACGAACAAGCGCACCGACCGCTGGGGCGGGCCGTATGAGAACCGGATGCGCCTTCCGGTCGAGATCGTACGCCGGGTGCGCGCGGCGGTGGGGCCCGATTTCATCGTCATCTACCGGCTCTCGATGATCGACCTCGTGCCCGAGGGCTCGACCTTCGACGAGGTGAAACAGCTGGCCCGGGCCGTCGAGGCCGCCGGCGCGAGCATCATCAATACGGGCATCGGCTGGCACGAGGCCCGGGTGCCGACCATCGCCACCTCGGTGCCGCGCGCCGCCTTCGCCTGGGTCACGAAAAAGCTGATGGGCCATGTCGGCGTGCCGCTGGTGACCTCGAACCGGATCAACACCCCGGCTGTGGCCGAAGAGCTGCTGGCCGGCGGTGCGGCCGACATGGTGAGCATGGCGCGCCCCTTCCTGGCCGACCCGGACTTCGTGGCCAAGGCCGCCGAGGGCCGTGCCGACGAGATCGCCCCGTGCATTGCCTGCAACCAGGCCTGCCTCGATCACACCTTTTCCGGCAAGATCAGCTCCTGCCTTGTCAATCCGCGTGCCGCGCACGAGACCGAGATCGTCGATCGGCCCGTCGAGCGCCCGAAATCCATCGCCGTTGTCGGCGCCGGACCGGCCGGGCTTTCGGCGGCGATCACGGCGGCGGGCCGCGGCCATCGGGTGACGCTTTTCGACATGGCCGATCGCATCGGCGGGCAGCTGAACCTGGCCGCGCGCATTCCCGGCAAGGAAGAGTTCCGCGGCCTGATCGCCTGGTTCGAGACGATGCTCGAAAGGTCCGGCGTTGCGCTGCGCCTCGGCCGTGAAGTGCATGCCGATGATCTGGCCGGCTTCGACGAGGTGATCGTCGCCACCGGCGTGACCCCGCGCGATCCGCACCTTCCGAACGAGGGCGGGCGGGTGCTGTCCTATCTCGAGGTGCTGAACGGCGCCGAGGTCGGGCGCAAGATCGCGATCATCGGTGCCGGGGGGATCGGCTTCGATGTGGCCGAGTTCCTGTCGGAAGCGGGCGAAAGCCCCTCGGAAAACCTTGACCTGTGGCGCGAGGAATGGGGCGTGGGCGACCCGGAAGAGGCGCCCGGCGGGCTGGTTCCGCCGCACCCGCGACCGAGCCCGCGCGAGGTCACCCTGCTCCAGCGCAAGCCCGGCACGCCGGGCAAGGGGCTGGGCAAGACGACTGGCTGGATTCACCGTGCCACCCTGCGTGCCCGGGGCGTGCGGATGATCGGGGGCGTCCAGTACGAGAAGATCGACGCGCGGGGCGTGCATGTCACGACCCCCGAGGGCGGGCCGGCGCTGATCGAGGCCGATACGGTGGTGATCTGCGCCGGGCAGGAAAGCCGCCGAGACCTCGCGCAAGCGCTTTCCGAGCGGGGCGCCAGCGTTCATGTGATCGGGGGCGCGGAACTGGCGGCGGAGCTCGACGCCAAGCGCGCCATCGACCAGGGCGTGCGCCTCGGCGCGACGATCTGAGGGGCGGTTTTTCGAACGGCCCGCGATTTACCGCGCAATCGCCCGGTTCATTCCACAGTCTTGCCCGAATTGAACGCGATACAATTCCGTGTTGGGGCGATGACTGTAGAAAGAATTACGATGGACCGACTGACTGAAATGGAAGCCTTTGCCACCGTGGTTGATCAGGGTGGCTTCACCGACGCGGCCAGGAAGATGGGCATTTCGAAGTCTGCCGTCTCCAAGCATGTTTCTTCCCTCGAAGCCCGGCTCGGCGCGCGCTTGCTCAACCGCACCACGCGGCGCGTCAGCCCCACCGAGATCGGACTGGCCTATTACGACCGGGCGCGGCGGGTTCTGAACGATGCCGGCGAGGCCGACGCGCTGGTGACCTCGATGCAATCGGCGCCGTCGGGGCTACTGCGCATTTCGGTGGCGACGGATTTCGGCGTCAATCACCTCTCGCCGGTGCTGGGCGACTTCCTCAAGGATTACCCGGACGTCACCGTCAACATGGTGCTCAACAACCGCTATGTGGAGTTGATCTCGGAAGGGTTCGACATGGCAATCCGGGTGGGCGAGCTCGAAGATTCGAGCCTGCGCGCGCGCAAGTTTGCCGAGACCACGCGGCGCATGGTGGGCAGCCCCGCCTATTTCGAGAAATTCGGCCGGCCGAAGAAGATCGACGATCTCAACGAACACAAGCTGCTGCATTATTCGAGCGAGGCCTCCGGCAATGTCTGGAAGGTGCCGGCGCCCTCGGGCGAGGTGCGTCAGGTGCGCACCGCTGGCTGGCTTTCGGTGAACGACGGGCAATCGCTGCTCAACGCCGCCATCGCCGGGCTCGGCATCGCCTATCTGCCCAGCTTCCTTTACGCCGACGCCATGGCGAAAGGGCTGGTGGAAGATGCCATTCCCGATCTGCCCGCCGATATCCAGGGAATCTACGCGGTCTATCCGCCGGGCCGGTTTACCCAGCCCAAGGTGCGCGCTTTCATCGACTTCCTGGTGTCGGCCTTCGCCGACAAGGGTCCGGACAACTGGTAGTCGCGCCGTCCGGCACTCCACCTTCCGCCGCCCCCGGCCCGCGCCGTGGGGCGGTGCGCCCAGTTTGAGGAATGGTGCGCTGCCGAGTCTCAGAGGGGGCCGCTGCTCAGCGCCGCGCGGATCACGGCCCGGCCTCGAGCCACGGAATCCACGAATCTGGATTCGCGTGGTTTGATCCACACGGTTTGCCGAAACAGACTCTACGAATCTAGATTCGCGTGGGTCGCAAGAGT
>RFKM01000134.1 GCA_003694465.1 Alphaproteobacteria bacterium | reverse complement strand
GGCGACCATCTGATGGGCGGCACCGGCGGCGACAAGCTCTTCGGCGGCAAGGGTGCCGACACCCTCGCCGGTGACACGGGCGGGGACCGGCTCTATGGCGGCAAGGACAATGCGCGCGACGTTTTCGTCTATTCCGACGCCTCAGACTCGCCTTCCGACAGCAGCCAGACCGACAAGGTGTTCGATTTCGTCTCCGGGGTCGATGTCTTCGACTTCCGCTGGATGGATGCGGACACCAGCACGGATGCGCACGATGACTTTGCCTTCTCGGCCACGGGCCCGGCCGCCCACCGCGTCTGGACCCAGTCGGTGGACGGCGGCAGCCTCGTGATGGCCGACAATACGGGCGATGCGCTGGCCGACCTCGTGGTTTTCGTGAGCGACGTCAGCCACCTCGACGTTGGAGACTTCTGGCTGAGCACCCCCGGCGGTTGACCGGGCGCCAGCGCGGATTGGCCGCAATCCCCCGTGGGCGGATTGCGGCGAGATTGAAGAGGAATGCAAGGCCCCCGGCCACGCTCTGGTCGGGGGGCCCATTCGGCGATGAAGGAGGCGCTCGATGACCATTCTTTCAGGCACAGGCGGTAACGATATTCTGCGCGATGACCTCGGCGCCGACGACATTCGCGGCTATGGCGGCGATGACGTGATCCATGGGCTCGATGGCTCGGATTCGATCTTTACCGGTCGTGGCAACGACACCGCCTACGGCGGCGACGGCTACGACTATTTCAACGAGGAGGCCGGCAAGTTCGAGGCCAACCACAGGGTGCGCAACCACTTCTTCGGCGATGCCGATACCGATACGTATGATCTCATCGTCGGCAAGGGGTTTTCGGCGAAGAAGGATACCCTCCTGCTCAACGTCTCGTCCGGGGTCCTGAAGATCGAGCACCACGATTACCGCGACACGTTCGACAGCGTGGAACAGTTTCTCTTCCATGGAAAACTGGCGCTCGAGGCCGTGGGATCGGCGGCGAGCGATACCATTCAGGGCGCCGACGGCAACGACTGGATTCAGGGCGCGGACGGCGGCGACCAGCTGTTTGGCGGCAAGGGGCGCGACCGCCTGTTTGGCGGCGATGGCAACGATACGCTCATGGCGCAGGGCGGCAACGACAAGGCCTTTGGCGGCGCCCACGATGACCAGTTGCACGGCGGCGGCGGCAAGGACGTGCTGAAGGGCGGCACCGGCAGCGACTGGCTCGATGGCGGCAGCGGGCGCGACAAGCTGTTCGGCGGCGTCGATGCCGATGCCGACACCTTCTATTTCGGCGATGTGCGCGAAAGCGGGCCGGGGGCAAGGCAGATGGACGTGGTCTACGATTTCACCCCCGGCAGCGACAAGATCCATGTGATGTGGATCGATGCCGACAACAGCACCGGCGGCGACGATGCCTTTGCCTTCAATGGCAGCGCCGGCGCGCAGGCCAATGCGATCTGGACGGTGAAGGACGGCAGCGACCTGATCGTCTATGCCGACAATACCGGCGATGCGGTGGCCGATTTCGCGGTCAGGCTCGTCGGGGTCGATGCGGTCGGCGCCACGGACTTCCTTCTCTGAGCCGGCGGGCCGGGGTCAGCGCCGGGAAGGGTCGGTCTGCTCGGGACCGGGTTGCAGCTCGATGAAGGCCATCGCCTCGTCGCCGTCGATGACATTGCCCTCGGCATCGACCAGTTCGAGGTCGGCGTCATTCCAGCCCTTCACCCCGAGCTTGACCGAGCGCACATCCTCGAACCCCATCTGTTCGAGCACCTCGGCGGCCAGCGCCGAGCGGTTGCCCGAGCGGCAGATCAGCAGCACCGGCTTTTCGCGCGCGGTGACAAGCTCCGGCACGGTTTCGGCATAGTCCCATTCGGCGGCGCTTTCGAGTATGCCGCGCGGCACGTTGAGGGTTCCGGGGATGCGGGCACGGGCAAATTCCTCGCGCTCGCGGATGTCGACGAAAAGCGCGTCGGGGTGCTCGGCCAGAAAATCCGGCACGTCCCAGGGCATGATCTCGGTGATGCGGTCCGCCGCCTCGGCGGCAAGCTGGCGATAGGTCTTTCGGCTCATCGGCGCCTCCTCTTTGCGGCTTGCCGAATGAGGTAGAAGCCGCGCAGCGCCCGCGCAAGCCCGCACCGCTGCGACGAAATGCACCCTCAGCAGATGCGCGGCAGCTGCTCGCCCACCAGCATGTCGACGATCCGGCTGCCTCCGAAGGCGGTGCGCATCGTCACGAGGCCGGCCGGCCCGTCGCCCGCGCGCCCGATGATCCGGGCCTCGTGCCCGGTTTCGACGGCGCGCATCGCCGCCAGCGCCGCCTCGGCCTCGGCCTCGGGCACGAACAGCACCAGCCGCCCCTCGTTGGCGAGATAGAGCGGATCGAGACCGAGCAGTTCGCAGGTGCCCTTGACCTCGGCGCGCAGCGGCAGGGCGGTTTCGTCAAGCTCGACCGAGACGCGCGCCGTCGCGGCCATCTCGTTGAGCGCCGAGGCAAGGCCCCCGCGGGTGCAGTCGCGCGCCGCCTTCGTGCCGGGGGCGGCGGCGAGCACCGCCTCCATCAGGTGACCGAGGCCGGCGCAATCGCTCTTCAGAGCCGAGGAGAGCGCCATGTCGCCGCGGGCGGCAAGGATGCAGGCGCCATGATCGCCCAGAACGCCGTTGACGATCGCCACGTCGCCCGGGGCGATATGCTCGGCGGCAAGGTCGCGCCCCGGCGGGATCACCCCGACGCCGCTCGTGGTGACGAAAAGCGTGTCGGCCGCGCCGCGCCCGACGACCTTGGTATCGCCGGTGACGATCTTCACCCCGGCCTTTTCGGCCTCGGCCTTCATCGAGGCGACGATGCGCCGGAGCAGGGCAAACTCGGTGCCCTCCTCGATGATGAAGGCCGCCGAGAGCCAGAGCGGCCGCGCCCCGCCGACGGCGAGATCGTTCACCGTGCCGTTCACCGCGAGGGTGCCGATGTCGCCGCCCGGAAACTCGACCGGGCTGACGACGAAACTGTCGGTGGTAAAGGCCAGCCGCGCCCCCGGCTCGGCCAGCGCCTGTGCCTCGAGCCGGGCCTGATCTTCCATCGACGCCGGTTCGAACTGGTCGGTAAACACCTCCTCGACCAGATCGCGCATCGCCTTGCCGCCCCCGCCATGGGCCAGCGTCACCCTGTCGCCGCGCAACGTCACTCCGCCACCTCCGGTTCTCTCCGTCCGCCGTATTGGTAATAGGCCGCACAGGCCCCTTCCGAAGAGACCATCAGCGCGCCCATCGGGGTTTCGGGGTTGCAGGTCGTGCCGAAGAGCGGGCAGGCGGTGGGCTTGATTCGGCCGGTCATCACCTGCGCGCAGGCGGTGCCTTCGGGCTCGTCCACGT
>RFKM01000133.1 GCA_003694465.1 Alphaproteobacteria bacterium | reverse complement strand
CGATGCCCGCCGCCGCTCCAGATCAGCCCCCCAAGGCCCGGTTGCTCGACCTCTCGCGGCTGGTCTCGCGCGTCGGGCGCGGTCCCTGGACGGGGATTGATCGTGTCGAAGCCGCCTATCTCGCGGCGCTTCTGAAGCGGGACGATGCACTGTTCGCCCTCGTTCGGACGGCCTCGGCGCAGTATCTGCTTGACCGGGGCGGGACGGAACGCCTCGCCCGCCGGCTTTCCGGGGCCGAGCCCTGGGGGCCGGCGGACTGGCGCAGCCGTCTGAGGCGTCGCAGCCCCCCGGCCCGGCGCGCAGCAGAGGCCGATCTGCGCCGGCTGGCATGTGATCGGGCGGGCTTCGGCGGGCTCAAGGCGATGCTGCTGCGCCACCTGCCGGCCGGAACCGTCTGGCTCAATGTCGGCCACTCCAACCTCGGGGCCGAACCCTTCGCGGCCATTCATGCCGTGCAGGGCGGGCGTGCAAGCATCCTCGTTCACGACACCATTCCCCTCGACCATCCCGCGTGGCAGCGCCCCGGCACGGTGGAGTCTTTTCGCGCCCGCCTCGAAACGACCGCCCGCCATGCCGACCTTGTGATCGTCAATTCCCATGCCACCGGCCGCGATGCCGCGCGCCATTTCGCCGCCGCCGGGCGGGTTCCGCCGATGCTCGTCGCCCATCTGGGAACCGAGGTTCCACGCCCTGCCGAAACGCTGCCCCCCGGCCTGCGCCCCGAGAGGCCCTATTTCGTCGCCCTCGGGACGATCGAGCCACGCAAGAACCACGGCTTTCTGCTCGACCTGTGGGCACATCTCGCCCGCGACCTTCCGGAGGCGGAGATGCCGGCGCTGCTGATCCTCGGCGCGCGCGGCTGGGCCAATGAGCCGGTGTTCCGGCGCCTCGAGACCGACCCGCTCATGGGGCGGCACGTGTTTGAACACGCCGGGCTGGATGACGCCACCGTTGCGGCGCTGGTGGCGGGGGCTCGGGCGCTTCTCGCCCCCAGTCATGCCGAGGGTTTCGGCATGCCGGTGGCCGAAGCGCTGGCCCTTGGAACGCGCGTCATCGCCAACGATCTGGCCGTCTACCGTGAAACGCTTGGAAACAATCCCGTTTACGTGGATGTGGCCGACATGTATTCTTGGGCGCAGGCCGTGAAGGGCTTGTTGCAAGAAGAAGAAACGGCGTCGAGGGCAGGAAGGCGGGCGGATTTCCGACCGCAGGGCTGGCAAGAGCATTTCAACCTTGTTTTAAAGGTGACGTGATAGCCGGAAACTGTCCTGCCTCACGCGAAAGGGACGGGGTTGAGTGTTCTGCGATCATATCGCCTTCGCTGGGAGCGAAAGCGCTGGCGGGCCCGGGCGTTTCTGAAGCGCCGGGAACTGCTCAGCATTGTCGACAGAACGGCAACAATCCGGCCCGACGATCTTCTGGTGCTCTCAACCCTGCGCAACGAACGCGTGCGGCTTCCGTATTTCCTGCGCTACTACCGGGGTCTGGGCGTCAATCACTTCCTGATCGTCGACAACGGCTCGGACGACGGGTCGGCGGCCTGGCTTGCCGAACAGCCCGACGTTTCGCTCTGGTCGACCAAGGCCAGCTACAAACGGGCGCGCTTCGGTGTCGACTGGTTGAACTGGCTCGCCCGCAAACATGCCCACGGGCACTGGGCGCTGACGGTCGACCCCGACGAGTTCTTCATCTACCCGTTTTGCGACACGCGCCCCCTGCGCGCGCTGACCGACTGGCTCGATGCCTCTTCGATCCGGTCATTCGGGGCGATGCTGCTCGACATGTATCCCAAGGGGCCGATCGACAAGGTTCCCTATCGGGAAGGGCAGGATCCTTTCGAGATTGCCTGCTGGTTCGACAGCGGAAATTACACGATCCAGCGCAACCCGAAATTCGGCAATCTGTGGATTCAGGGCGGCCCCCGCGCCCGGGTCTTCTTCCCGGACGACCCGGCCCATGCGCCGGCGCTCAACAAGATCCCGCTGGTGAAATGGCATCGGTCGTATACCTATGTGAGTTCGACCCACAACCTGCTGCCGCGGGGGCTCAACCTTGTCTACGATGAATGGGGCGGCGAGAAGGCCTCGGGCATCCTGCTTCATGCCAAGTTTCTCGACACCTTCACCAGCAAGGCCGCCGAAGAACTGGAACGGCGCCAGCATTATGCCGCCAGCCGCGAATACCGGGCCTATGCCGAGAGGGTGTCGGAAAGCCCCGATCTGTGGTGCAAATGGTCGGAAAAGCTGATCAACTGGCGTCAGCTTGAAATTCTCGGCCTCATGTCGAAGGGCAACTGGGCATGACGGTGGGGTTCGTGATGCTGGTGCACACCGCCCTCCGCCGGGCCGAACAGGTGGCGCGGCACTGGGCGCGGCACGGCTGCCCGGTGGTCATCCACGTCGACAGGAAAGTCCCGCACGACTCCTACCGCGATTTCGTCGCCACGCTCTCCGATCTTGACAACGTCAAGTTCTCGCGCCGCTACTCCTGCGAATGGGGAACATGGTCGCT
>RFKM01000132.1 GCA_003694465.1 Alphaproteobacteria bacterium | reverse complement strand
GGTAGACGAAGCCGATCTGCTCGCGCCGCGCGCGGGTGCGCTGGCGGTCGCTCGCCGCGGTCATGTCGGCGCCACCGATGCGCACCCGCCCGCCGTCGGCGGTATCGAGCAGCCCGGCAATGTGCAGCAGGGTCGACTTTCCCGCCCCCGACGGCGCGACGAGGCCGACGATCTCGCCGGGCGCGAGGCGCAGCGAGACTCCCGCAAGCACCGTCACCGCCCCGGGCCGGCCGCGCCCGTAGGTCTTCTCGATCGCCTCCAGCGCCAGCACCGGCTCATTCATAACGCAGCGCCTCCACCGGGTTGAGCCGGGCCGCCCGGCGCGCCGGCAGCAGCGTCACCAGGAACGAAAGCGCCAGCGAGAGCGAAACCGCCGAGGCCACATCGGCCAGGCGCACCGTTGCCGGCAGGCGGTAGATGCCGCGCACCGACGGATCCCACACCCCGCCGCCGGCGAGGGCATCGACGAGGGCGAAGATCGGGTCGATATAGGTGGCAAAGAGCACCCCAAGCACAACGCCGGCCAGCGTTCCGATCAGCCCGGTCGAGGCGCCGACGAGGAAGAACACCCGCAGCACCGCCCCCTCGGTCAGCCCCATGGTGCGCAGGATGCCGATGTCGCGCCCCTTGTTCTTCACCAGCATCACCAGCCCGGAGATGATGTTCATCGAGGCGATCAGCACCAGCACCGAAAGGATCACGAACATCACGTTGTCTTCCATGTCGAGGGCGCGCAGGAAGGCCCCGGCGCTGTCGCGCCATGTCCAGACCGCCGCCTCCCCGCCGAGCGCCTTCAGGATCTTCGGCAGGTAGCCGTCGATCTCTTCGGGGTGCTCGACCATCACCTCGATCTCGTCGGCACGCCCCTCGCGGTTGAAGAAAGCCTGCGCCTGCGCAAAGGGCAGGTAGACGCGGGTCTGGTCGATGTCCCACCGCCCGGCGCTGAAGACATAGACCACCTCGTAGGCATTGACCCGCGGCGTCGTGCCGAAGGCCGTCTTCACGCCGTTGGGCGAGATCAGCTTGATCCGGTCGCCGAGGCTCACGCCCAGCTCGCGGGCCACGCCCGAGCCGATGGCGATGCCCTTCGGAAAGTCGGCCAGATCGCCCAGCGCCGTTTCCGGCGCGGCGATGCGCGGAATGGCGGCAAGGTCGTCCGGCCGGATGCCGAAGACCTGCACCCCGGCATTGCGGCTGCCGGCATTGGCCATCACCTGCCCCTTGACGAGCGGCGCCGCCCGCACCACCCCCGGCACGGCGGCAATCCGCGCCGCCCAGTCGTCATAATCGGCAATCGTGCTCACCGGGTTTCCGGCGGCGTCGAAATGGGTGCGGGCATAGACCGTCACATGGGCATTGGCGCCGAGGATCGTGTCGACGAACTCCTCCCGGAAGCCGGTGCGCACGGCAAGGGTGATGATCAGCGCCGCAACCGCCAAGGTGATGCCAATCAGGCTGATCCACGTCATCACGCTGACCCCGCCCTCGGCCCGGCGCGCGCGCAGATAGCGCCATGCGATCATCCATTCGAAGCGCGAAAACGGGGCGGTGCTGGCCAATGGGTCATCCTCGGGTTTGCCGCAAGGTGGGTTGGCGCGCGCCCAAGGTCAACCCTGCCCGGCGCGCTGGCGCACGGAAACGGCCCGGCCCGTCGGCGGGCCGCCGGTTCAGGCGGCGATCTGGCCGAGCACCCGCGCCTCGCGCGCCTTGAGCACCGGCCGCGAGGCCGCCCAGCGCCGCGCCCCGGTCTCGCTCAGCAGGTCGGGAAAGATCGCCAGAAGCTCGCGCATCAGCGCCCGGTCTTCGCTCAGAACGTAATCGCCCGGCTGGAAACTCTCGGTCGCGACCCCCTCGGCGAAAACGATCTCGTGACGGTCGAAACAGATGTGGATGTAGTCGACGCTCTCGCGCGGGGCGACATGGATCGTGTCGCCGTTCACGAGGTGCTTGGCGGCAATGAGCACCTCCGGCTCGCCGAAATGCAGCTCGGCCCGCCAGCCGCTGACGAGCATCCGGTGCTGCGGCGAGACCAGCAGTTCGCGGTCATTGCCCAGCGCCCCGGCCATGAACCGGATCGGCGCGTGCTCGCCCCGGGCCGGAACGCTGCGCCGCCCGATCCAGCGCAGCGGCTGCGGGCCGTGGTCAAGCGTGCTCACCAGCTGACCGACGCGCAGCTCTTCCACCGGCACCGGCCCCTCGGGCGTGTCGATCAGCGCCCCGGGGGTGAAGCAGGTCACCGCCATCTGTTGCGGGGTGACCGGGGTGTTCGTCGACGTCCATGTCGATGACTGGAACGTGCCCGCCGGCAGGGTCGTGCCGTCGATGGGCGAAAAGACCTGCGTTCCGTTGGACAGATAGAAGGTCACGCCCGTCGTGGTGTGCAGCGTGCCGTCGGCCAGCTTCACCGTCACCGTGTCGCCGGGATAGGAGGCGGTGATTCTGATGCCGTCGATCGTGTCGCGTTGGCCCGACCCGATCAGCCCGTCATCGGTGCTGTCGACGACCGTCAGATCGACCGGATTGAGCGTCGTGCCCACCGGCGGCGGGGCATACGGGTCCATGTAATAGAAATTGTCAACGAAGCTCGTTGCCATTTGCCTGCTCTCGTACTGCCTCCAGCATGGCTCTTTTTTGTTCGGCCATTGCTGATATCCGTATTACGGTCGCACAAAATCGGGGCCGACGCAAGAACGCCGGCCCCCGATCCCGCCATCGGCCGATTCCGCCCCGGGCGGTGCGCCTCAGAAAACCGGCGTGCCCCGGTGCGGCGCATAGATCTCGGCAAGGCGCTCGATCGCCGCCTCGGCCGACATCTCTTCCGACTCGCCGCTGCGCCGCGAGGTCAGTTCCACGACCCCCTTCGCCAGCCCGCGCGGCCCGACGGTGATGCGCCAAGGCAGGCCGATCAGGTCCATGGTGGCGAATTTCGCCCCGGCCCGCTCCTCGCGATCGTCATAAAGCGCCTCGAGCCCGCGCGCCTTCAGCCCGGCATAAAGCGCCTCGCAGGCCGCATCGGTGGCCGCGTCGCCCTGCCGCAGGTTGACGATCCCGGCATGGAAGGGCGTCACCCCCTCGGGCCAGATGATGCCGTTCTCGTCATGGTTGGCCTCGATGATCGCCCCGACAAGCCGACTCACCCCGATGCCGTGGCTGCCCATGTGAACCGGAACGCGCTCGCCGCTCTCGGTGGTGACCATGGCGCCCATCGGTTCCGAATACTTGGTGCCGAAATAGAAGATCTGCCCGACCTCGATCCCCCGCGCGCTGCGCCTCCGCTCCTCGGGAACCTCGGCAGCAAAGACCGCCTCGTCATGGGTCTCGTCGGTGCGCGCATAGGGGGTGGTCCACTCGCGGCAGATCCCCGCCACCTCGTCCCAGTCGTCATAATCGATCACCCGGTCGCCGAGCTTCAGATCGGTGATCGCGCTGTCGTAGAACACCTCCGACTCGCCGGTCTCGGCCAGCACGAGAAACTCGTGGGTGTCATCGCCGCCGATCGGGCCGCTGTCGGCGCGCATCGGAATCGCCTGCAGCCCCATCCGCTCATAGGTGCGCAGATAGCTGACCATGTGGCGGTTGTAGGCATGAATGGCGTGTTCGTAGTCGATGTCGAAATTGTAGCCGTCCTTCATGAAGAACTCGCGCCCCCGCATCACCCCGAACCGCGGGCGGATCTCGTCGCGGAACTTCCACTGGATGTGATAGAGCGTCAGCGGCAGATCCTTGTAGCTGTTGACATGGGCGCGGAAGATGTCGGTGATCATCTCCTCGTTGGTCGGCCCGTAAAGCATCTCGCGCCCGTGCCGGTCCTTGATCCGCAGCATCTCCTCGCCGTAATCGTCGTACCGCCCCGATTCGCGCCACAGGTCGGCGGGCTGAAGGGTCGGCATCAGCATCGGGATGTGCCCGGCGCGCACCTGCTCCTCATGAACGATGTTCTCGAGCTTGCGCAAAACCCGGAACCCAAGCGGCAGCCAGGAATAGATCCCCGCCTGCTGCTGCTTGATCATGCCGGCGCGCAGCATGAACCGGTGCGAGGCGATCTGCGCATCGGCGGGGTTTTCCTTCAGAACGGGCAGAAAATAGCGGGACAGGCGCATCGGGGCCTCACTGGCAGAAGGTTTCGTCGCGCGCATCCTTAGCCCCGGCGCGCCCACCGGGCAAGGCCGCCCGCGCCTCTTCGCCTTTCTGCAAATATCCCGGGGGAGCACGAGGGGGC
>RFKM01000131.1 GCA_003694465.1 Alphaproteobacteria bacterium | reverse complement strand
CGTCGTCTCCAACGCCTCCTGCACCACCAACTGCCTGAGCCCGGTGGCCAAGGTTCTGCACGATACCGTCGGCATCACCCGCGGTTTCATGACCACGATCCACTCCTACACCGGCGACCAGCCGACGCTCGACACGATGCACAAGGATCTCTACCGCGCCCGCGCCGCGGCGATGAGCATGATCCCGACCTCGACCGGCGCCGCCCGGGCCGTGGGGCTCGTCCTGCCCGAGCTCAACGGCAAGCTCGACGGCGTGGCGATCCGGGTGCCGACGCCCAACGTCTCGGTGGTCGACCTGACCTTCGAGGCCAGCCGCGCCACCTCGGTCGAAGAGATCAACGAGGCCATCCGCGCCGCCGCCGACGGCCCGATGAAGGGCATCCTCGGCTATACCGACGAGAAGCTCGTCAGCCACGACTTCAACCACGACCCCCATTCCTCGACCTTCCACATGGACCAGACCAAGGTCATGGACGGAAACTTCGTCCGCATCCTCTCCTGGTATGACAACGAATGGGGCTTCTCCAACCGCATGGCCGACACCGCCGTCGCCATGGGCAAGCTCATCTGAGGAGATACCGGAATGGCTCTCGTTTCGCTTCGTCAACTGCTGGATCACGCCGCCGAACACGACTACGGCGTTCCGGCCTTCAACATCAACAACATGGAGCAGGGTCTGGCGATCCTGCGCGCAGCCCAGAAGGTTGACAGCCCGGTCATCCTTCAGGCCTCGCGGGGGGCGCGCTCCTATGCCGGCGACATCATGCTCCGGCACCTGATCCAGGCGCTTGTCGAGATGTTCCCCGACATCCCGATCGTCATGCACCAGGACCACGGCAACAACGAGCAGACCTGCCTTTCGGCGATCCGCCACGGCTTCACCTCGGTGATGATGGACGGCTCGCTCATGGCCGACATGAAGACGCCCTCGAGCTACGAATACAACGTCGAGATCACCGAGCGCGTTGCCCGCATGGCGCATTGGGTCGGGGCTTCGGTCGAGGGCGAGCTCGGCGTTCTGGGCAACCTCGAGACCGGCGAGGCCGCGAAGGAAGACGGCTCCGGCGCCGAGGGCAAGCTCAGCCGCGAAGACATGCTGACCGACCCGGACCAGGCCGCCGATTTCGTCGCCAAGACGAAGGTTGACGCGCTGGCGATCGCCTGCGGCACCTCGCACGGCGCCTACAAGTTCTCGCGCAAGCCCACCGGCGACATTCTCGCGATCAGCCAGATCGAGAAGATCCACGCCAAGATCCCGAACGTGCACCTCGTCATGCACGGCTCGTCGTCGGTGCCGCAATACCTGCAGGACCTCATCAACGAGTATGGCGGCGAGATGCCCCAGACCTATGGCGTTCCGGTCGAGGAGATCGAGCGCGGCATCAAGTCGGGCGTGCGCAAGGTCAACATCGACACCGACAACCGGATGGCCCTGACCGGCCAGTTCCGCAAGGTGGCGATGGAGAAGAAGGCCGAATTCGACCCGCGCAAGTTCATGATCCCGGCGATGGAAGAGATGGAAAAGCTCTGCATCGATCGTTTCGAGCGTTTCGGCACCGCCGGCAATGCCTCGAAGATCAAGCCGATCGACCTCGACGAAATGGCGAAACGCTACGCCGACGGAACGCTCTGACGTTCCCCTGGCGCGTGCGCCCGACGCGCGCGCCGTTGCCGGCCGGGCCCAGCGCCCGCGCCCGAACCCGACAAGGAGAGACACCATGGATCAATCCGATCGCTACGCCGACCTGAGCCTCAGGGAAGAAGACCTCATCGCCGGGGGCCGCCATGTGCTCGTGGCCTACATCATGAAGCCCAAGCCGGGGTATGGCTACCTCGAGACAGCTGCCCACTTCGCCGCCGAAAGCTCGACGGGCACCAACGTCGAGGTTTCGACCACCGACGATTTCACCAAGGGCGTCGATGCCCTCGTCTACGAGATCGACGAGGAAAAGGAACTGATGAAGATCGCCTATCCGATCGAACTGTTCGACCGGAACGTGATCGACGGCCGGGCGATGCTCGCCTCGTTTCTCACCCTGACCATCGGCAACAACCAGGGCATGGGCGACGTGGCCTATGCGAAGATGCACGATTTCTACGTGCCGCCGGCCTATCTGCGCCTGTTCGACGGCCCCTCGACCACGATCAGCGACCTGTGGCGCGTGCTCGGTCGCCCGGTGGTGAACGGCGGCTTCATCGTCGGCACCATCATCAAGCCGAAACTCGGCCTGCGTCCTCAACCCTTTGCCGATGCCTGCTATGAATTCTGGCTGGGTGGCGACTTCATCAAGAACGATGAACCGCAGGGCAACCAGGTGTTTGCGCCGTTCAAGGAAACCGTCCGTCTTGTCGCCGACGCGATGAAACGCGCGCAGGACAAGACCGGCGAGGCGAAGCTCTTCTCGTGGAACATCACCGCCGACGACTACCACGAGATGATCGCCCGCGGCGAATACATCCTTGAGACCTTCGGCCCCGATGCCGACCATTGCGCCTTCCTCGTCGATGGCTACGTCGCCGGCCCGCAGGCGATCACCACCGCCCGCCGCCGCTTCCCGAAGCAATACCTGCACTACCACCGGGCCGGTCACGGCGCCGTCACCTCGCCCAGTGCCAAGCGCGGCTACACCGCCTTCGTGCTGGCCAAGATGGCGCGCCTGCAGGGGGCCTCGGGCATCCATGTCGGCACCATGGGCTATGGCAAGATGGAGGGCGACAAGGACGATACCGTCATCGCCCACATGATCACCGAAGACAGTGTCGACGGGCCCTACTACCATCAGGAATGGCTGGGCATGAACCCGACGACGCCGATCATCTCGGGCGGCATGAACGCGCTGCGGATGCCGGGCTTCTTCGAGAACCTCGGGCACTCGAACCTGATCATGACCGCCGGCGGCGGCAGCTTCGGCCATATCGACGGCCCTGCCGCCGGGGCGACCTCTCTGCGTCAGGCCGAGCAGTGCTGGAAGGAGGGCGCCGATCCGCTCGAGTTTGCCAAGGAGCACAAGGAGTTTGCCCGCGCCTTCGAGAGCTTCCCGCACGATGCCGACAAGCTCTATCCCGACTGGCGCAAGGCGCTGCGGATCAACTCCGCCGCTTGACAACAGGGGGGCGGGCTGCAACGCCCGCCCCGTCCGCAACCCCAACCGACCGAGGCAACCATGACCTTCGACCGTTCCATCAAGATCGCCCCGTCGATCCTTTCCGCCGACTTCGCCGACTTCGGCCGCGAGATTCAGGCCATCGAGGCCGAGGGGGCCGACTGGGTTCATGTCGACGTGATGGACGGGCATTTCGTGCCCAACCTCACCTTTGGTCCGCCCGCCGTGAAGGCCTTTCGCCCGCATGTGAAAACCTTCATGGACGTGCACCTGATGATTGCGCCGGTCGACCCTTACATCGAGGCCTATGCCGAGGCGGGGGCCGACATGATCACCGCCCATGTCGAGGCCGGGCCGCACCCGCACCGCACGCTTCAGGCGATCCGGGCAACCGGCAGGAAGGCCGGCATCGCCCTCAACCCGGGCACGCCGGCTTCGGCCGTCGAATACCTGCTCGACCTGTGCGACATGGTGCTGGTGATGAGCGTCAACCCCGGCTTTGGCGGGCAGAAGTTCATTCCTTCGGCGGTGGAAAAGGTCGCGCAGGTGCGGGCGATGATCGGCGACCGGCCGATCCATATCCAGGTTGACGGCGGGGTCGACCCCAACACCGTCGGTGCGCTCGCAAAAGCCGGGGCCGACTGCTTCGTGGCCGGTTCGGCGGTGTTCCGCGGCGGCTCGGTGTCCAACCCCGCGCCCTATGGCGAGAACATCCGCGCGATCCGCGCCGCGGCCGAGGCGGCCCTCGCCGGCGAGGGCTGAGGCAAGACACGAGGAAAGGAGGGCTCAGACATGGCGGCAATTCCCCCGGTTTGCGATTTCGGCGCACCGATCGTGCCGTTCAGCCTTCCCGACCCGTCGGGAAAGGTCTGGTCGCTCGATGACGTGAAGGGGCCGAAGGGCACCCTTGTCATGTTCATCTGCAACCACTGCCCCTACGTGATGGCGGTGATCGACCGGATCGTGCGCGACGCGAAAGACCTGCAGGCGCTTGGCATCGGCGTGGTGGCGATCAGCGCCAACGATGTCGAGGCCTACCCGGAAGACCGCCCCGAGAAGATGGCCGAACTTGCCGCGAAACACGGCTTTACCTTCCCCTATCTCTATGACGAGAGCCAGGAGGTGGCACGGGCCTATGGCGCGGTCTGCACGCCCGACTTCTTCGGCTACAACGCCGCCGGCGAGTTGCAATACCGCGGCCGCCTCGACGCCAGCCGCAAGGAAGCCGGCCCGCCCGACCTGCGCCGCGATCTCTTCGAGGCGATGAAACAGGTGGCCGAAACCGGAAGGGGGCCGGAAGAGCAAATCCCCTCGATGGGCTGTTCGATCAAGTGGAAGGACGGGGCATGAACATCGTCTTCGATCTCGACGGAACCCTCGTCGACACCGCTCCCGACCTGCACGCGGCAGTAAACCGGATGCTCGTCGAAGAGGGGCTCGCCCCGCTCGACCTGCCGACGGTCACCTCTTTCATCGGCAACGGGCTGCCGAAGCTCGTCGAGCGGGTGATGGCGGCCCGCGGCCTGCCGAAAACCCGGTTCCCGCAGATATTCGACACGGTGCGCGACTTCTACAATGCCGCCCCGGCGACCCACAGCCGGCCGATGCCCGGCGTCGTCGCGCTGCTCGAAAAGCTTCGCGCGGCCGGGCACGGGCTGGGGGTATGCACCAACAAGCCCGAAAAGCCGACGCTGCTGATCCTCAGCCTGCTGCGCCTTGACGGCTACTTCACCTCGGTCGTCGGGGGCGACACCCTGCCCGAGAAAAAGCCGCACCCGGCGCCGCTCCGTCTTGCCTTCGAGCGCCTTGGGGAAGGCCCGCGCCTTTACGTTGGCGACAGCGAGATCGACGCCGAGGCGGCGCTGGCGGTGGGGGTGCCCTTCGCGATCTACGAGCACGGCTACCGCAAGCAGGCCATCGAGGGCCTGCCCCACGATTTCCGCTTCGCCGATTTCGAGGCGCTTGCGGGCGTGGTCGACGGCTTTGAAGCGGCGTCGGAGGCATGACGCTTCAGGCTCTGATCTTCGATGTCGATGGCACCCTTGCCGAAACCGAAGAGGCCCACCGCGCCGCCTTCAACCGCACCTTTGCGGCCCACGATCTCGGCTGGCACTGGTCGATGGAGGATTACCGCTGGCTTCTGAAGACGACCGGCGGGAAGGAGCGGATGCGCGCCTGGCAGGAAACCCTGCCCCCCGGCGCCCGGCGCCTAAGCGACGACGAGATCGCCGCCCTGCACAAGGAAAAGACCGCCATCTATGGCGAGATCCTTGCCGCCGGAGACCTCGCGCTGCGCCCGGGCGTGGCCGAGCTCGTTGCCGTGGCGCGCGATGCGGGGCTCAGGCTCGCCATTGCCACCACGACCAACATTCCCAACGTGGCGGCGCTGACGCGCTGCTGCTGGCAGGCCGAGCCGGAGGAGATCTTCGATGTCGTCGCCGCCGGCGACGAGGTTCGCGCCAAGAAACCGGCGCCTGACGTGTTCGCGCTCGCACTCGACCGCCTCAGCCTTTCGCCCGGGGGTTGCATCGCCTTCGAAGACAGCCGGAACGGGCTTCTGTCGGCCCGCGGCGCCGGCCTTGCAACGGTTGTCACCCCCTCGATCTACACCGATGACCAGGACTTTTCCGAGGCGGCGCTGGTGCGTCCGAGCCTCGAAGGGCTAGGGCTCGAAGCGCTCGCCCGCCTGCTCGGCGCGTAACGCCGCCAGCGCGCCGGCGCTGGGGTGACTATCGGCGGGCAATCCCCGCGCAGCCTGCCAGCCGCGCAACGCCCGGCGGGTGCGCCGCCCGATCAGCCCGTCTGCGCCGAAGGTGTCGAACCCCGCCCGGGTCAGGCGCTGCTGAAGCTCCAGAATCTCGGCGCGGTTCAGCACCGGCTCATCGGTGGGCCACGGTTGGCGGAAAGGTTTTCCGCCGGCGAGGCGGTCGGCAAGGTGGCCGACCGCGATCGCATAGGCATCGGCGCGGTTGTAACTTGTCAGAACGTGGAAGTTCTGCAGCACCAGAAGCGCCGGTCCGCGTGCACCGGCCGGCAGAAGGATCGAGCCGTGCCCGTAATCGGGAAGCGCCGTGCCATCGGCGGCGGTGACACCCGTTTTTGCCCAGACAGACGCCGGGGCAACATGATCGCGCCCGGTGAGCCCAAGGTCGAACCCCTCGGGCAGGCGGACTTCGAGCCCCCAGGGCTGGCCGGGCTTCCAGGCGTGTTTCGCCAGATAATTGGCAATCGAGGCAAGGCCGTCGGTCGGGTCGTCGTCGCACAGGCCGAGGCGCCGGTCACCGTCGAAATCGACCGCGAATTCGAGAATGGATGACGGCATGAACTGCCCGTGCCCCAGGGCGCCGGCCCAGGAGCCGTTCATCTCTTCAAGGCGCATCTTCCCGGTCTGCACGAGCCTCAGCGCGGCGATGAACTCGGTCTCGAAATAGGCCGCCCGCCGCCCCCGCCATGCCAGCGTTGCCAGCGCCGAAAGCACCGGCACATCGCCGCGAATCGTGCCGTATCCGGTTTCGATCCCCCAGATCGCCGCGACGACCTCGGATTCGACGCCGAAGCGGGCTTCCAGCGCGTTGAAAAGCGCCCGGTGTTCGCGCAGGGCACGCCGGCCCTTGCGAATACGATCTTCCGAGGCGGTGATGTCGAGATAGTCCCAGATCGGGCGGGTGAACTCCGTCTGCCCGGCTTGCCGTTCGAGAACGTCGGGGCGGAAGGCGATGTGCGGTCGGGTGCGATCGAGAAT
>RFKM01000130.1 GCA_003694465.1 Alphaproteobacteria bacterium | reverse complement strand
GTCGTGGTGTTCACGAGGAATTCGGCGCCCGAAGGCGTGCCATCCGGGTTGAAGACCTGGGCGCGGATGGCCGCGCTGTCGGTGTCGCCGCCGGTTTTGCTGTAGTCGGTAAAGGCCACCACGAAGCGCCCGTCGGCCAGCGCGGTGACACTGGGCATGTTCTGCATGTCGGCGGTTGTGGTGTTGACCACGAATTCATCGCCGCGCGGCGTGCCGTCCGCATTGTAGATCTGGGCGCGGACGGACAGGGAGGATGTATCCGAGGCGGTCTGGCTATCGTCGGAGAAGGTGATAACGAAACCCCCATCGGCCAGCGCCGCCATGTCCGTTGCATACTGCCCACTCGCTATTGTGGTGTTGACCCGGAACTCGGCACCGACCGGGGTGCCGTCGGGGCCGAACACCTGGGCGCGGATCGCAGAATTGCTGGGGTCATCCGCGGAGTTGCTGTAGTCCGTCCAGGAAACGGCAAATCCGCCGTTGGCGAGGGCGAGCACCGCGGGTAACTGCTGAAAGGACGAGGTGATCGTATTCACGTCGATCTCGCCGCCAATCTTCGTGCCATCGGCCGCGAACAACTGCGCGCGGATTGCGGCGAACGAGGTGTCCGTGCCGCTGCCGCTGTAGTCCTCCCAGACAGCAACGAAGCGGCCATCGGCCAGCGCGACGATGCTTGGTTGATGTTGGGTGTTGTCGGTCGAGGTGTTGACGAGGAACTCGCTTCCCCACTTGCTCGGCGTTGCCATGACAGGCCCTCCATTCCAATGAGCGCCGTTTGCATCAACTGGCCTTTGCGGGGGTCATGCGCTGACGCGCGCGGACTCGTTCTTCGTAAGTGTATGATAACGCACCTCGCCGCGGGGTCCGACAGCGCATATTGCCGCAGGCCCCCCGGGCGTGCCCTATAGATCGAGCGCCGCGTGGCGGTTCATGTCCTTGTAGAGCAGGTAGCGGAAGGGCTCGGGGCCGCCGGCGTAGCAGGCCTGCGGGCAGAAGGCCCTCAGCCACATGTAATCGCCGGCCTCGACCTCGACCCAGTCGCGGTTGAGCCGGTAGACGCCCTTGCCCTGCAGCACATAGAGCCCGTGCTCCATGACGTGGGTTTCAAGGAAGGGGATCACCGCCCCGGGCTGGAGGGTGACGATGTTGACATGCATGTCGTGGCGCGTGTCGGTGGGGTCGACGAAGCGGGTCGTCGCCCAGCGGCCTTCGGTCGCGGGCATCGGCTCGGGGGCGATGTCGCGCTCGTTGGTGACAAAGGCCTCGGGCGCGGCGATGCCCTCGACGGCGACATAGCGCTTGCGGATCCAGTGGAAGGTGGCGGGCGCATCGGCGGTGTTTTCCAGAGTCCAGTCGGCGCCCGGCGGCAGGTAGGCATAGCCCCCGGGGGCGAGGGCGTGGCGGGCGCCCTCGAGCGTGAGCACGAGCGCGCCGCCAGTGACGAAGAGCACCGCTTCGGCGGCGGGGTTCGGCTCGGGCCGGTCCGACCCGCCCCCCGGCGCCAGTTCGCCGATGTAATGCGAGAAGGTCTCGGCAAAGCCGGTCATCGGGCGGGCGAGCACCCAGAACCGGGCCTTTTGCCAGTGCGGCAGGGCGGTGACGACGATGTCGCGCAGGGTTCCGGCGGGGATCACCGCATAGGCTTCGGTAAACACTGCCCGCCCGGTGAGCAGCGCCGATTGCGGCGGCAGTCCGGCGGGGGGCGTGGCGTAGGGGCGCTCGGTCATGGCAGGCTCCGGTTGCGGGTTGCGGTCGGCCTTGGGCGGCGAAGGGTCAGGGGGCGGCGATCTCCCATGGCGGGTCGAGCGCCGCTTCCTCGAGGTTCTCGCCCGGCCCGATGCGGTCGACCACCGCGAAGAGGCCGGGCGCGGCGAGTGGCGTCAGCACCCCGTGCCAGGTGCCGCGGTGGTAGTTCACCGCCTGCCCCGGCCGGGTGAGAAAGGCGCGTGGCCGGCCCGGGGTGCCGCCTTCGTCGGGGGCGACGACGACGAGGAAGGGATCGGGGCTCATCGGCACGAAACATTGCGCGCCGAGCGGGTGGCGCTCCATGAGGTCGAGGCGGAGGGGCAGGGCGCAGGGCTCGGCCCGGAACAGGCTGACCCCGGCGCGCCCGCCGTCGACGTCGAGCCGGGCGCGGTCGTGCCAGCGCCCGCAGCGGCCGCGGTTGATGATCCGGTCGGGCGCGCCCTCGGCCTCGAGCACGTCGCCGAAGGGGGCGAAGGCGGCGGCGGTGAGCGGCTCGGGAACGATGGTTCGGCTCACGGCAGCATCTCCCGCAGGCGGTGCAGGGCGATGCGTTCGACCTGCCGGCAGGCTTCGGCGAATTCCGTTTCGGTGTCGTTCTCAAGGCGGCGGCGGAAGGCATTGAGGATGCCGGCCTTGTCGTGCTCGCGCACGGCGATGATGAAGGGGAAGCCGTGCTTTTCGGTATAGGCGGCGTTAAGCCGGGTGAATTCGGCGCGTTCGGCGTCGGTCAGCGCATCGAGCCCGGCCGAGGCCTGTTCGGCGCTGCTCTCCTCGGTGAGGCGGCGGGCGGCGGCGAGCTTGCCGGCAAGGTCGGGATGGGCGCGCAGCACCCCGAGCCGGGCCTCGCGCGGGGCCGAGCGGAAGACCCGGCACAGGGCGTTGTGCAGGCCGACGGCGCTGTCGTGGGCGGGGCCGAGCTCGAGCGCCCAGGCCTGTTCGGCAATCCACGGGGAATGTTCGAAAACTCCACCAAACTTGGCGACGAACTCGGGTTTCGACAGGGTAGAAGGTTCGATTCGTGCAACCGGCGGATGGACCTTTTCCCAGTGCCGGGCGATCTCGATGCGGCGCGGGAACCAGACGCCTTCGTGGCGCTTCGCATGGTCGATGAAGCGCCGCAGCCCGAGGATGCGCCCGGGCCGGCCGATGAGCCGGTTGTGCAGCCCGACGCTCATCATCTTCGGACGTCCGGCGAGGCCCTCGGCATAGAGCGCGTCGAAGGAATCGCGCAGGTAGGTGAAGAAATGTTCGGCGGTGTTGAACCCCTGGGCGGTGGCAAAGCGCATGTCGTTGGCATCGAGCGTGTAGGGGATGACCAGCTGGTCGCGCCCGCCGACCTTCACCCAGTGCGGCAGATCGTCGTCGTAACTGTCGGAAAGCCAGACGAATTGCCCGGTTTCTGCGGCGAGGCGGATCGTATTGGCCGAGCAGCGCCCGGTGTAGAACCCCTCGGGCGCGGCGCCGGTCACCTCGGTGTGAAGCCGGATCGCCTCGGCAATGGCGGCGCGCTCCTCGTCCTCGCCCATGTCCTTGTGCTCGATCCATTTCAGCCCGTGGCTGGCGATTTCCCAGCCGGCCTCCTGCATCGCCGCGACCTGTTCGGGCCCGCGCGCCAGCGCCGTGGCAACGCCGAAGACCGTAGGGCGGATCCCGGCCTCCCGGAACAGCCGGAAGAGGCGCCAGAAGCCGGCCCTTGCGCCGTATTCGTAGATCGATTCCATGTTCCAGTGCCGTTGCCCTGGCCACGGGGCGGCGCCGACGATCTCGCTCAGGAAGGCTTCGGAGGCAGCATCGCCATGCAGGATGCAGTTCTCGCCGCCTTCCTCGTAATTGACCACGAATTGCACGGCGATGCGCGCCCCGCCCGGCCATTTCGGGTCGGGGGTTTCGCGCCCGTAGCCGCGCATGTCGCGGGGATACCTGTTCATTTCGCGCTCCCTCGGGGCAATGCGACCATGATCAAGGGATAGGGGCTTGCGGGGCGCTTGCAAACCGTTTTCACTCGGCGGGCAGGTGCGATGCGGGAGGGCGAGATGGCCGGCTATCTGACAACCCATGTGCTCGACACCGCCCGGGGGCGGCCGGCGGCGGGCATGACGGTCGAGCTGTTCCGGCTCGGCCCGGCGGGGCGCACGCGCCTTGCGGCGATGGTGACGAATGGCGACGGGCGCACCGACGGGCCGATCCTGCCCGAGGCCGATTTCGCGCCGGGGCTCTATGAGCTGCTGTTTCACGTCGGCGCTTGGCTCGATGCGGCCGGCGCCCCGGGCGAGGCGCCGCGGTTCCTCGACGAGGTGCCGATCCGGTTCGGGATGGCAGAGCCGGCGCATTACCACGTGCCGCTCCTGATCTCGCCCTATGGCTATTCGACCTATCGCGGCAGCTGAGGAGGGGGCGATGGTTGATCTGACGATCCTGCTCGACTGGCTCGAATTCGCGGTGCGCTGGCTGCATGTGGTGGCGGCGATGGCCTGGATCGGCTCTTCGTTTTATTTCATCGCCCTCGATCTCGGCCTGCGGCCCGGGGCACGGCCCGCGCCGGGGGTGGCGGGCGAAGCCTGGCAGGTGCATGGCGGCGGATTCTACCACATCCGCAAATACATGGTGAGCCCGGAAGAGATGCCGGCCGATCTGACATGGTTCAAATGGGAGAGCTACACGACCTGGCTTTCGGGCGCGGCGATGCTCGTGCTGGTCTACTGGCTGGGGGCCGACCTGATGCTGCTCGATCCGGCCAAGGCGGAGCTCGCGCCATGGCAGGGCTGGGCGATTTCGGGCGCCTCGCTGACCATCGGCTGGCTGGTCTACGATGCGCTTTGCCGCTCGGGGCTGGCCGAGCGTCCGACGCTGCTCATGCTGATCCTGTTCGCGCTGCTGATGGTCATGGGCTGGGGCTATGACCAGGTGTTCACCGGGCGGGCGGTGATGCTGCATCTCGGCGCCTTCACCGCGACGATCATGACCGCCAATGTCTTTTTCATCATCATCCCGAACCAGAAGATCGTCGTGGCCGACCTCATCGCCGGGCGGACGCCCGATGCGAAATACGGCAAGATTGCCAAGCTGCGCTCGACCCACAACAATTATCTCACCCTGCCGGTGGTGTTCCTGATGCTGTCGAACCACTATCCGCTGGCCTTCGCCTCGCGCTGGAACTGGGTGATCGCGGGGCTGGTGTTCCTGATGGGGGTGACGATCCGGCATTTCTTCAACGGTCATCACGCCGGCAAGGGCTATCGCTGGTGGACATGGGGCGTGACGGCGCTGCTGTTTCTCGCCGCGGTCTGGCTGTCGGTTCAGGGGCAGGCGCTGCGCGGGGGCGAGGGCGAGGCGCGGGCGATGACGCGGGGCGAGGCGCGCTTTGCCGAGGCCGAGGGGTTCGAGGCCGTCAGTGACATCGTGATGGGGCGTTGTTCGATGTGTCATGCCCGCGAGCCGGGCTGGGAGGGGATTGCCGCCGCCCCGCGCGGGGTGGTTCTGGAAACCCCCGCCGACATTGCCGCCCATGCGCGCAAGATCTACCTGCACGCGGGGCTGACCGATGCGATGCCGCCGGCCAATGTCACCTTCATGGAGCCGGGCGAGCGGGCGGCGATCGTCGCCTGGTACCGGGCGGGGCGCGGCTGAGGCCTCTGCCGGGGTTTCGCACCCCCGGACCCCCGCGGGATATTTCGGGAAAGATGAAAGGGCGGGCGCTTTTGGCGGTTTTCAACCGGGGGCGCGGGGGCCTATAACCGGCGCGAAACAGGCGGGAGTGCCCCATGCGCAAGGCGAGCGTCAGCCGCAAGACGGCGGAAACCGAGATCAGCGTCGAGATCGATCTCGACGGGAGCGGGGTTTATGACAACCGGACGGGGATCGGGTTTTTCGACCACATGCTCGATCAGCTTTCGCGTCATTCGCTGATCGACATGAAGGTGCGGGCGGTGGGCGATCTGCATATCGACGATCACCACACGGTCGAGGACACCGGCATTGCGCTGGGCCGGGCGCTGCGCGAGGCGCTGGGCGACAAGCGGGGCATCCGGCGCTATGGCGAATGCGCCCTGCCGATGGACGAGGCGCAGGTGCGCGCGGCGCTCGATCTTTCCGGGCGGGCGTTTCTGGTCTGGAACGTCGATTTTCCGAGCCCGAAGATCGGAAGCTTCGACACCGAGCTGGTGCGCGAGTTCTTCACCGCCCTTGCCGGCAATGGCGGCATAACGCTGCATGTCGACAAGGTGCACGGGTTCAATTCGCACCACATCGCCGAGGCGGCCTTCAAGGCGGTGGCGCGGGCACTGCGCGCGGCGGTCGAGACCGATCCGCGCAAGGCCGGCGAGGTGCCTTCGACGAAAGGTGCGCTGTGAGCCGGCTGACCGCCCTTGTCGATTACGAAAGCGGCAACCTGCATTCGGCCGAGAAGGCCTTTCAGCGCATGGCGCGCGAGCTCGATGCGGGCGAGGTTGTCGTTACGTCCGACCCGGACGTGGTCGCTCGCGCCGACCGCGTCGTACTGCCGGGTGACGGCGCCTTTCCGGCCTGCCGGCGGGCGCTCTTCGGCCATTCCGGCCTGTTCGAGGCGATCGACGCGGCGGTGAATGGGGCAGGGCGGCCGTTTTTCGGCATCTGCATCGGCATGCAGATGCTGGCCGATGTCGGGCGCGAGCATGAGGACACGCCGGGGTTTGGCTGGATCGGCGGCGAAGTCGTTCCGATCCGCCCCGCCGACCGGGCGCTGAAGGTGCCGCACATGGGCTGGAATGATCTGGTGATCGACCATCCCCACCCGGTTCTGGAGGGAATCGAAACCGGCGAGCATGCCTATTTCGTCCATTCCTACCATTTCCGGGCGGCGGATCCGGCCGAGCGCCTCGCCCATTGCGACTATGGCGGCGAGATCACCGCCATCGTCGGGCGTGGCAACATCTTCGGCACCCAGTTCCACCCGGAAAAGAGTCAGGCGACCGGGCTCAGGATCATCGGGAACTTCCTGCGCTGGGCGCCGTGAGGGCCAGCGGCGCGGGCCCTACTGAATACGCGTCCAGGTCTGCGAGGCGCAGATCAGACCGCCGAGCACGCAGCCGTCCAGCGAGAGCTGGTCGCCGTTCACCTGCATCTTGCCGATGTAGATCTTGTCGTTCGACGGGCGCCAGACCTTGCCCTTGTAAAAGCCGTTGCCTTGCGGCTCCATGTTGATCACGATCGCCTTGCCGATGTTTTCCGACTGATATTCGCCGTTGTCGTCGAAGGTGCGCCGGATCCAGCCGCAGATCTTGCCTCCCGAGCAGGGGCCCATCTCGACATAGGCATAGGCCCCGTCATCCACCTGCGTTTTCCACATCCCTTCCGCCGGATCGGCGCTGGCCAGACCCGGGGCGAGGGCGAGCAGTGCTGCGATCAACATCCGTTTCATCGTTTCCTCCCTTTTTCCACCATCCTGACCGGCCCTCGCGCGCCTTGCAAGTGCCCCGCTTGCGACTGACGAAACGTCATGCGAAAAGCCGCCAAACCAGAAGGAAGAGCGCGATGATCCTTTACCCGGCGATTGACCTCAAGGACGGCCAGTGCGTGCGCCTCTTGCGCGGCGACATGGACGCGGCGACCGTCTTCAACGACGATCCGGCCGCGCAGGCGCGCGCCTTCGAGGCGGCGGGCTGCCAATGGATCCACCTCGTCGATCTCAACGGCGCCTTCGCCGGGCGCCCGGTCAATGCCGCCGCCGTCGAGGCGATCCTGTCGGCCATCTCCGTGCCCGCCCAGCTCGGCGGCGGCATCCGCGACATGGCGACGATCGAGACCTGGCTCGAAAAGGGCCTTGCCCGGGTGATCCTCGGCACCGTCGCCGTCGAAAACCCGGCGCTGGTGCGCGAGGCGGCGCGGGCCTTCCCCGGCAAGGTCGCCGTGGGGATCGACGCGCGCGGCGGGCGCGTTGCCACCAAGGGCTGGGCCGAGGAAACCGATGTCGAGGTGACCGACCTCGCCCGCTCCTTCGAAGATGCCGGCGTCGCGGCGATCATCTACACCGACATCCAGCGCGACGGCGCCATGCAGGGGCCGAACGTCGAGGCCACCGCGGCGCTCGCCAATTCGGTTTCGATCCCGGTGATCGCCTCGGGCGGCGTCTCCTCGCTGGACGACCTGCGCGCCCTCAAGGCCTGTGGCGCGCCGCTCGACGGGGTGATCTCGGGCCGGGCGCTCTACGACGGCGCCATCGACCTCAAGGCGGCTCTGAAAG
>RFKM01000129.1 GCA_003694465.1 Alphaproteobacteria bacterium | reverse complement strand
CCGACCAGGCGAGCGTCAGGCCCATGTCCCAGCCGGCCACCGCCCCGAGCGCCATTGCGCCGATGAAGATCACGTTGAGCAGCACCGGGGCGGCGGCGGCGGCGGCAAAGCGCCCGAGGGCGTTCAGCACCCCCGAGAGCAGCGCCGCCAGCGAGATGAACAGGATGTAGGGAAAGGCGATGCGCCCGAACAGAACCGCGAGGCCAAAGCGCTCGTCGCCGAGAAAGCCCGAGGCCATCGCCACCACCAGCGCCGGCATGAAGATCTGGGCAATCACCGTGAAGACGACGAGAATCGTCGCCAGCCCGGTGAAGGCGTCGCGGGCGAATTCATGCGCCCCGCGCCCTTCCTCGACGCGCTTCGAGAACATCGGCACGAAGGCCATGTTGAAGGCCCCCTCGGCGAAGAAGCGCCGGAACATGTTGGGCAGCGAGAAGGCGACGAGAAAGGCCTCGGCCACCGGCCCGGCCCCGAGCGTGGCGGCAATCATGATGTCGCGCACGAAGCCGAGCAGGCGCGAGGCCATTGTCCAGCCCCCCACCGTCAGGAAGCCGCGCCCCAGCCGAATGTTCGCCATCAGCCCCCCGCCCTTTGCGCGCCGCGCTCGATGGCGTCGATCAGCTTCTGCCGCAGCGCCTTCTGCTTGGCCTCGGAATGGAATTTCAGCCCGAAGGTATCCTTGACATAGAAGGTATCGACCGCCTGCTCGCCATAGGTGGCGATCACCGCCGAGGCAATCTGGACGTTGGCCGAGGCCAGCGCCCGGGTGAGGTCGTAGAGCAGGCCGGGCCGGTCGCGGGTGTCGACCTCGATGATCGTGTAGATCTCCGAGCCTTCGTTGTCGAAGCTGATCGTCGTCGGCACCTTGAAGGCCCGTTCGCGCGGGCGGATCCGGTCACGCGCGCGCATCGCCTCGCGGGCAACCACTTTGCCGGCGAGGATCTTGTGGATCATCGCCTCGAGCCGCGGCAGCCGCTCCTCTTCGAAGGGTTTGCCGTCGCCGTCCTGAATCCAGAAGACCGGCGTCGCCCAGCCGTCTTTCGTGGTATAGGTGCGCGCATCGACCACGTTCGCCCCCGAAAGCGCCAGCGCCCCGGCAAGGCGCGAGAACAGCCCCGGGTGGTCGGCCAGGGCGAAGGCGATGCGGGTCGCGTCGCGCTCGATATCCTGGGTGATGTCGATGCGGATCTCGTCTTCGCGCAACCCGCGCAGAAGCCGCGCGAAGACGACATGCTCGGCGGTGGTCAGCCCCAGCCAGTAGGGGTCGTAATGGCGGGCGAGTTCGGCGCGCAGATCCTTGCCGTCCCAGTCGGCCAGCGCCGCGCGCAGCGCCTTGCGCGCAAGACTGGCCCGGCTCGCCGTCGGCGGCGCATCGCCCCCCGCCTCGAGCACCTCGACGGTCTGGTTGTAAAGCTCGCGCAGGAGCATCGCCTTCCAGTTGTTCCAGACGTTCGGCCCGACCCCGCGAATGTCGCACACCGTCAGCACCAGCAGCAGGTCGAGCCGCTTGCGGCTTCCCACCGCCTTTGCAAAACCGCGCACCGTGCGCGGGTCCGACAGGTCGCGCTTCTGGGCCACGTCCGACATGAGCAGGTGGTTGCGCACCAGCCATTCGGCGGTTTCGGTCTCGGCCTCGCTCAGCCCGAGGCGGCGCCCGACGTTGCGGGCAATGCGCGCCCCGAGCACCGAGTGGTCTTCCTCGCGCCCCTTGCCGAGATCGTGGCAGAAGAGGGCGACGTAGAGCACCTTCCGGTTCACGCCCTTCTGGATGATCTCGCTGGAGATCGGCAGGTCGGAAACCCGCTCGCCGCGCTCGATCTCGGCCAGCGCCTTGATCACCTGGATCGTATGCTCGTCGACGGTATAGCTGTGATACATGTTGAACTGCATCATCGCCACCACCGGCGCGAATTCGGGGATGTAGGCGGCCAGTACGCCCAGCTCGTTCATCCGGCGCAGCGCCCGCTCCGGGTTCCCATGCCTGAGCAGTGTGTCGAGAAAGATCCGCGCGCCTTCCTTCGAGTTGCGCACGGTGTCGTCGATCTTGTCGAGGTTGGCCGCCACCACCCGCATCGCATCGGGGTGGATGAGCAGCCCGGTGCGCATCGCCTCCTCGAACAGGCGCAAAATGTTCAGCCCGTCGGCCAGAAAGGCCTCCTGATCGCCGATCGCAAGCCGCCCCTGCCGGACCGCGAAGGGCGCGCGCACCTTGCGGCGGCGCTTGAACAGCCCCTGCAGGAGCGGCTCCTTCTTGACATGGGCCGCCTCGAGCGCGGTGAGGAAAATCCGCGTCAGCTCGCCCACGGCGGTGGCATGGCGGAAATAATCCTGCATGAAATGCTCGACGGCCCGGCGCCCGGCCCTGTCTTCGTAGCCCATCCGCGCCGCCACCTCGACCTGCATGTCGAAGGTCAGCTGGTCGACCGCGCGCCCGGCGATCAGGTGCAGGTGGCAGCGCACCGCCCAGAGAAATTCGTCGGCCCGGCGGAAGGTGGCATATTCCTCCTCGGAGAACATGCCCAGCGCCCGCAGATCGGCCACATGGCCGACCCGATGGACGTATTTCGCCACCCAGAACAGGGTCTGCAGGTCGCGCAACCCGCCCTTGCCCTCCTTGACATTGGGCTCGACGACATAGCGCTGCCCGCCCTGCCGGCGGTGGCGTTCGTCGCGCTCGGCGAGCTTGGCCTCGATGAAGTCGGCCTCGGTGCCCTTGAACAGGCGCGTCCAGAGCAGCTCGTCAAGCTCGACCGAAAGCGATGCGTCGCCGCTGACATGCCGGTGCTCGAGCAACGCGGTGCGCACCGTCACGTCCTCGGCGCCGATGCGCAGGCATTCGTCGATGGTGCGCGAGGCATGGCCGACTTTCAGGCGAAGGTCCCAGAGCATGTAGAGCATGCTCTCGATCACGCTCTCGCCCCAGGCGGTCATCTTGTAGGGCGAGAGGAACAGCAGGTCGACATCCGAGAAAGGCGCCATTTCAAAGCGCCCGTAGCCGCCCACCGCCAGCACCGCCAGCCGTTCGCCAGTCGTCGGGTTGACGACCGGGTGCAGGCGCCGCACGGCAACGTCATGCACGGTCTGCACCACCCTGTCGGTCAGCCAGGCATAGGCCTGGACCGTCGGATGGGCCGCCTTCGGGCGTTTCTCGAAGGCCGCCCGGATGGCGCTCCGGCCGGTCTCGAGCGCCTCGCGCAGGATGGCCACCACCCCGGCGCGCAGCTTGCCCGCATCGCCGCCCGCCGCCTGCGCGGCCGCCTCGATCCGGCGCGCAACCTCGTCTTCGTCGAAGATCTCGGCGGCCGGGCAGATCAGCCCCTCCGGCTCGTCCGTCGGCCTGTGACGCTCGACGGGCCGGTCCGACTCAGAACCCCACGCCGGCAAAGCTGCGCGGCGCCGGGTCGATGACCACAACGTCCTTGTTCTGGATCTGGGCGATTGCCAGCCCCCGCTCGGTGGTGCCGTCGGCGCGCAGGCGGAACACGCCGTTGACGCCGGCAAACCCCTGCGGCTGGGTCAGCGCCGCGGCCGTGAGCGCGTCGGCCTTGCCGGCCTTCACCAGCGCCCCGATCGCCGCGATCCCGTCATAGGCGAGCCCGGCGATCGCATGGGCCTGGGTGCCGTAGGCGGCCGTGTAGCGTTGCTGGAAACGCTCCTGAAGGGCCGGGTCGGGGATGGCAAACCAGCCGCCCTGAAGCCCCGGCAGCATCCGCGCCGATTCCGGGATGTCCCAGCGTTGCAGGCCGATATACTGGATCTCGGTCGGTTTCAGGCCGTTCTCGGGAAGCAGCTGGGCCAGAAACGGCAGCGCCCCGTCGTTGCCCGAGGTGAGAAAGATCGCGCTCGCCCCGGAATCGCGCGCCGCCGCGACGATATCCGGCACCGCGTTGATCACGCCGTTCTGCGAAACCTCGAAGCTGACATTGCCGGCAACCTGGGTGCCGGGCGTCGCACCGATGGCCTGGACGATCGCCGCGCGCCCCAGTTCCTCGGCGGCATTCTGCCCATTGACGACCAGAATGTTCCCCTTGCCGTTGGCCGCGGCAAAGCGCACCAGCCGGTTGGCGGTGTTCTCGAAGGTGTTGCCGAGGATGAAGACGTTGCCGCCGGCCACGGCCGGGTTGTTCGAAAAGGCCAGCACGTTGACGCCCGGCGCCGCCCGCCCGGCGGCCTCGGCGTTGCGCGCATAGACCGGGCCGAGAATGATCTTGGCGCCGTCGCGCACCGCCTGACGCGCCATTTCGCCGGCCCGGGTCGGGTCGCCCGCCGTGGCATAGACCCGCAGATCGATGTTCACGCCTTCGAGCTCGCTGATCGCCAGTCTTGCCGCGTTTTCAAGCGATTGCGCCATCGCGTCGTCGGCGGCATTCCCCCCGCCCGAGGGCACGAGCAGGGCCAGGGCACCTGGGCGCAACGCCTTG
>RFKM01000020.1 GCA_003694465.1 Alphaproteobacteria bacterium | reverse complement strand
GAAGTGTTGCGAAATCGGTTCAGGTCAGGCGGTTTTCGCCGACAGGTCCGACACGCCCAGCGCACTCAGAACCTTGCGCTCGATATCGGCGGCGGTCAGCCCCGCGGTTTCATACATTTCCGCCGGGCTGGCATGGTCGATGAAAATGTCGGGCAGAACCATGGAGCGGAATTTCAGCCCCTTGTCGAAGGCGCCGTTTTCCGCGAGGAGCTGGGCGACGTGGCTGCCGAAACCGCCGACGGCCCCCTCCTCGATGGTGATCAGCACCTCGTGATCGCGCGCAAGGCCGAGGATGAGCGCCTCGTCCAGCGGCTTCATGAAACGCGCATCGGCCACGGTGGGCGTGATGCCGCGCTGGGCCAGTTTCTCGGCGGCGATGCGCACCTGTTCGAGCCGGGTGCCCAGCGAAAGCAGTGCCACGCGCTGGCCCTCCTGGACGATCCGCCCCTTGCCGATCTCGAGCACGCGCCCCTTCTCGGGCATGTCGACCCCCACCCCTTCGCCGCGCGGATAGCGCACGGCGCTGGGCCGGTCGTCGATGGCATGGGCGGTGGTCACCATGTGCACGAGCTCCGACTCGTCGGCCGGCGCCATGATGACGAAGCCGGGCAGGTTGCCGAGATAAGCAAGATCGAAGCTGCCGGCGTGGGTCGCCCCGTCCTGCCCGACGAGGCCGGCGCGGTCGATCATGAAGCGCACCGGCAGGCTCTGGATGGCAACGTCATGGACCACCTGGTCGTAGCCGCGTTGCAGGAAGGTCGAATAGATCGCGCAGAAGGGTTTCATCCCGCCCGCGGCAAGGCCGGCCGAGAAGGTGACGGCATGCTGCTCGGCGATACCGACATCGAAGACGCGGGCCGGGAAACGCTCGGCCATCATCCCGACTCCGGTGCCGTCGGGCATGGCTGCGGTGATGGCAACCACCTTTTCGTCGGCCTCGGCCAGATCGGTCAGGGTGCGCCCGAAAACCGAGGTATATGACGGCGCGTTCGACGGGCTCTTGTGCTGCTTGCCGGTCAGAACGTCGAATTTCGCCGTGGCGTGGCCCTTGTCGCTGGCCTTTTCGGCCGGGGCATAGCCCTTGCCCTTGGTGGTCAGGACATGGATCAGCACCGGCCCGGTGGCGCGCTCGTGGACGGTGCGAAGCACCCCGACGAGATGGTCGATGTTGTGCCCGTCGATCGGGCCGACATAGGAAAACCCGAGTTCCTCGAACAGGGTGCCGCCCACGGTCATGCCCTTGAGCATTTCCTTGGCGCGGCGCGCGCCCTCCTGCAGCGGTTCGGGCAGGAGTTTCACCGCACCCTTCGCGGCGGCCTTCAGTTCCTGGAAAGGTTCGGCCTCGTAGAGCCGGGTGAGGTAGCTCGACAGCGCCCCCACCGGCGGGGCGATCGACATCTCGTTGTCGTTGAGAATGACGAACATGCGCTTTTTCAGGTGGCCGGCGTTGTTCATCGCCTCGAAGGCCATGCCGGCGCTCATCGACCCGTCGCCGATGACGGCCACGGCGTCGCCCAGCGCGATCTCGGGTGCGCCGCCCAGTTCGCGCGCCATGGTAAAGCCCGTGGCCGCCGAGATCGACGTCGAGCTGTGCCCGGCGCCGAACGGGTCATAGGGGCTTTCGCTGCGCTTGGTGAAACCCGAAAGCCCGCCCTTCTGGCGCAGGGTGCGGATCCGGTCGCGCCGGCCGGTGAGAATCTTGTGCGGATAGACCTGATGACCGACATCGAAGATGATCCGGTCGCGCGGCGCGTCGAAGACATGGTGCAGCGCCACGGTCAGTTCGACCACCCCGAGACCGGCGCCAAGATGTCCGCCGGTCTGCGAAACCGCGCTGATCGTCTCGGCCCGCAATTCGTCGGCCAGCTGGCGCAGTTCGGCCAGGCTGAGGGTCTTCATGTCGGCGGGAGACTTGATCTTGTCGAGCAGCGGGGTTTCGGGGCGGTCGGGCATGTTCAATTCATCTCGTGTGTTCAAGTCTTGCGGGCAATAACGAAACGGGCAGCCTCTCGCAAGGTTTCCGCCCTTCCCCCATACACCGAGAGCGCCGCGCAGGCTTCGTCGACAAGCTCGCGTGCGCGGATTTTCGCCGCCTCCAGCCCGAGCAGCGAAACGAAGGTCGCCTTCCCGGCTTCGGCATCCTTGCCCACGGCCTTGCCGACGGTCTCGGCATCGCCTTCCACATCGAGCACGTCGTCGGCGATCTGGAAGGCCAGCCCCAGCGCCTCGCCATAGCGGGCGAGCGGGGCCGGGTCGGCGCCCGCCATCAGCGCCCCCGCCATCGCCGACCAGCGGATAAGCGCCCCGGTCTTGCCGGCCTGAAGGGCGATGATCTCGTCGAGCGTCAGTGGCTCGGGGGCGGTTTCGGCGGCGATGTCGAGCGCCTGACCAAGAACCATGCCCCGCGCCCCGGCAGCCTGCGCAAGGCTTTCGACGAGGGCAAGGCGCACCCCGGCCGACCCGAGGGCCGGATGGGCCAGCAGTTCGAAGGCCAGAGACTGCAACCCGTCGCCGACCAGAATCGCCGTCGCCTCGTCCCACTTCCGGTGCACCGTCGGCTGGCCGCGGCGCAAATCGTCATCGTCCATCGCCGGCAGGTCGTCATGGACCAGCGAATAGGCGTGGATCGCCTCGACGGCGGCGGCGGCATGGCACGCGGCGGCGTCATCGATGCCATGAATGCGCGCACCCTCGAGCACAAGGAACCCCCGCAGCCCCTTGCCGCCGCGCACCGCATAGCGCATCGGCTCGGCCAGCGGCCCGTCGGCCGGCAGGGCATCGGACAGGCAGCGGCGCGCGGTTTCGGCCGCCTCGTTCAGACGCTTCAGAAACATCACAGACCTTCGGCCGGTTTCGTTCCCGTCGGCTGGCCGTTGCCGTCAAGGGTGATGAGGGCGACCTTTTCCTCGGCTTCCTTGAGCTTCTGCTCGCAATGGGCCTTGAGTTCGGCGCCGCGCGAATAGAGCTCGATCGAATCGGCGAGCGGCACGTCGCCCTGCTCGAGCTGACGCACGACGGCCTCGAGTTCCGCCATGGCCTCTTCGAAGCTCATTTCGCTAACCGGCTTGTCCGTCATCGCCCCGCTCCATCAGAACCTTCACATGTTCGCCGACGCTTTCGGCCAGCGCTTCAAGATCATATCCGCCCTCGAGTGTCGAGACCACCCGGCCGGAGCAGCACGCATCGGCGAGGTCGCAGATCCGGTGCGTCAGCCAGGCGAAATCGGCGGTTTCCCAGTGCAGCCCGGCGAGCGGGTCGGCGCGGTGGGCATCGAACCCGGCCGAAACCAGGACCAGCTCCGGCTCCCACTCTGCCACCCAGGGCAGGATCTCGTCTTGCCAGGCCTCCATCATCGCCTCGTCGCCGCTGCCCTCTGGAAGGGGGACGTTTCGTATCTGCCCATAGGCGCCCTTTTCGTGCCGCCCGCCGCTGCCGGGATAGAGCGGCATCTGGTGGCTCGAGGCAAAGCGGATGCGGCTTTCATTCCACAGGACGTTTTGCGTGCCGTTGCCGTGATGCACGTCGAAGTCGAGAATCGCCACGCGGCGCAGCCCCTGCACTTCGAGCGCGTGCAGCGCGGCGATGGCGACGTTGGAAAGGATGCAGAACCCCATCGCCCGCGCCCGTTCGGCATGGTGCCCGGGGGGGCGGGCCGCCACGAAGGCGTTGTCGGCCTCGCCGGCCAGAACCGCGTCAACCGCCGCGCACACCCCGCCCACGGCGCGCAGGGCCGCCTCCCACGAGCCGGGCGAAAGCCAGGTGTCGGGGTCGAGCTTGGCGGTGCCTTCGGAGGGAACCTGCCCCCGCACGCGCTCGAGATAATCGCGCGGATGCGCGCGGCGAATGTCGCTTTCGGCGCCGAGGGGCATCTCGCGCCGGTCGAGCGGCGCAAAGACCGGCGCGGCGAGGCGGGCGTTGATCGCTTCGAGGCGCGCAACCTGTTCGGGATGGCCGGGCGGGTTGACGTGCTTCAGGCAGTCGGGATGGGTAAAGAGCGCGGTGGTCATGGCGCGACCATGAGCCTTTCCGGCCGCCGTGCCAAGGGGGCATCGGGGCCTGCCTCAACCGCAGATCAGGGCATACCCCGCACGGCGGATGGTCTGCAGAACGCGGGGGGCTCTGGGGTCGTCTTCGAGCTTGCGGCGCAGGCGGGTGATCTGCACGTCGATGGCCCGCGGCTTCACCTCCGTCGCGCCGCGTCCAAGGCAGGCAACGAGCTGCTCGCGCGTCATCGGCTCCCCCGGCCGCGCGGCGAGGGTTCTCAGAAGTGCCGCTTCCGTGGCGGTGAGGCGAATGTGCCGGCTTCCATCGCGCAGAACGCCGCTTTCCGGGTCGAACCGCATCCGCCCCAGAACGATGGTTCCAGTGCGGGCAGGCCGTTCCGCCCCGAGGCCGAGCAGGGCGCCGACGGTCTCGGCGATGCGTTGCGCAGAGGCGGGCTTTTCGAGGAATGTTGCCCCGTCCGGCACCTTGGCGCCGCGGTGCCCGAGATGGATCACCGGCGTGGCGATATTCGACAGGCATGCCTTGGCATCGGCTGAATCGCCGTCGCACAGGATGAGATCGAACTCGAGCCCCTGCAGCAGGTTTCCGGCGTGCGCCTCGTCTCGCGCCGCGCTCACCAGAAACCCCCGCCCCCGCAGGAACGCGCAAAGCGGGTCGCGCAGCCGGGCGTCGGCACCGATCACCAGAAGATGCGCCCCGGGCAGCCCGCTCATGACCCGTTGTCCTGCAGGTCTCGGAAGTGACGCCGGATCTGCGGATCCATCATCGCTTCCAGAACCGCCCGGAACCCCTGCACGGCCTCGGGCCCGGCCTGCCGGTAGGCCGCCCGCATCCGTTCGCGCTGAACGTCGGAAAGTTCGCGTTCGAGCGCCGCGCCCTTTTCGGTCAGATAAAGGTGGCGTTCGCGCCGGTCACGGGTGCCGACCCGCACCTCGACAAGCCCCTCGTCGATCAGCGAGCGCAGAACCCGGTTGAGCGACTGTTTCGTCACTCCGAGAATCGACAGCAGGTTGTTCACGGTGGTCCCGGGCGAGCGGTGGATGAAATGGATCGCCCGGTGATGGGCCCGCCCGTATCCGTGTTCGGCCAGAATCCGGTCGGGGTCGGCGGTGAAGCCGCGATAGGCGAAGAACATGGCCTCGATCCCCTGCCGCAGCTGTTCATCGGTCAGGAACAGCAACGAGGGGCTGCCGGACGGCGATCTTTCGGTCATGCGCTGGGTCTCCGGCTGAAAGCTGCGGTTTCAATGGCAAGTTTATGTCAGTCTTGTTGACATTCCAAGATCGAACTGATAGCGAATCTCGAGTTTTGCGCAATTTTATGTCCGCAACGGACCTAAACGACGCAATTTGTGACAACCGTGCCCGCCGAAGGAGGCTCAAGATGACGGCATATGACGATCGCGACGGAAAGATCTGGGTGGATGGCGACCTCGTCGATTGGCGCGATGCCAAGGTGCACGTTCTGACCCATGCGCTGCACTATGCCTCCTCGGTTTTCGAGGGTGAGCGCGCCTATGGCGGCAAGATCTTCCTCTCGCGCAAGCACAGCGAGCGGCTGCGGCGCTCGGGCGAGATGATGGACATGAACATCCCCTGGACGGTCGACCAGATCGAAGAGGCGAAATATGCCGTGCTCGAGGCCAACGGGCTTTCCGATGCCTATGTGCGCGCCATCGCCTTTCGCGGCGCCGGCGAAGACATGGGCGTGAGTTCGTCGCGCAACCCGATTCGGCTGTTCATCGCCGCTTGGGAATGGGGAAGTTACTACGGCGACGCAAAGTTCAAGGGGGCCAAGCTCGACATCTCGAAATGGAAGCGCCCCAGCCCCGAAACCATCCCCACCGCCGCCAAGGCCGCGGGTCTTTACATGATCTGCACCATGTCGAAACACGCTGCCGAGGCCAAGGGATGCTCCGACGCCCTGTTTCTCGACTACCGCGGATATGTCGCCGAGGCGACCGGCGCCAACGTCTTCTTCGTCAAGGACGGCGAGGTTCACACCCCGCTTCCCGACGCGATTCTCAACGGCCTCACCCGCCAGACCGTGATCGGGCTTCTGAAGGACAGGGGCATCCCCGTGCACGAGCGCCACATCATGCCCGAAGAGATGGCCGGCTTCCAGCAATGCTGGCTCACGGGTTCGGCGGCCGAGGTCACCCCCGTCGGGCAGATCGGTGACTATACGTTCGAGGTTGGTGAGCTCACCCGCGAAATTTCAAACGCCTACGAAGCCCTGGTGCGCTCCTAGGCGATTTACCAAATCGAAATCGTTTTGCCCCAAGGTTGACTGGTAAAACCTTGGGGCCGCCATGTCTTATTCCCAAAAGATCCGTTACCTGCTCCTCTTGATTTTCGTCATCGTCGCGCCGACGGTCGCGATGATCGCAGGGTATCACTTCACGAACAATCCGTTGCTTCGGCCCCTCGCCATAACCAAGCAGGCACTTCAGGAGTTTGGCATCGGCGATCAATCGCTTGTCATCATCGCCGATGTCACCTGGGTCGACGGAAAGAACGGCGGCCTGACGAAATTCAAGCTGGCCGACTCGATCACAAGGGCATTCGCGGCAAAGGGTATCACCGACGTCTGGGTGCGCTTCCACCCCGGCAAAGGAGTGTCGCAGGTGACCTATCGAATCGGCGGTTCCGAACTCGGGCCCTTTCCGGTCAGCCGGGCCGTGGCGGGTGTCGAGCCCGCCTCGCAGGCGCTTCGCATGCATTGAACGGGGTCCGTCAGCCGCCAAGCCGCGCGACGGCCCAGCGTGCCGCCTCGGCAAGAACGGGGTCGTCCTCGCCCGTCAATGGCCGCAACGCATCGAGAAATCGCCTCTCGCCGGAATTTCCCATCGCGTAGCAGACATTGCGCAGGAAGCGCGCGCGCCCGAGACGCTTGATGGGGGACCCTGAAAACATCTTTCGGAACGCGGCATCATCCAGCCCGGCAAGCTCTTCGAGGGCCGGCGCATTCAGGTCTTCGCGGGCGTGGTAGCGCGCTTCCGAGGCCGTGACGGCAAACTTGTTCCAGGGGCAGGCGGCGAGACAATCATCGCAACCATAGATCCGGTTGCCGAGCTTCTCGCGCAGATCGAGGGGAACCGGCCCCTTGTGCTCGATCGTGAGGTAAGAGATGCAGCGGCGGGCATCCAGTTGCCTGGGGGCGGGGAACGCTTCGGTCGGACAGGCCGCGATGCAGGCCGAACAGCTTCCGCAATGATCGGCGCCCGGTGCGTCGGCCGGCAGGTCCAGCGTCGTGAAGATCGCGCCCAGAAAGAACCAGTTCCCCAGCTCTCGCGAAACCAGGTTGGTGTGCTTGCCCTGCCAGCCCAGCCCCGCCGCCTCGGCCAGAGGCTTTTCCATGACCGGCGCCGTGTCGACGAACACCTTGATCTCGGTCTCGGGGCCGGCCGTTTCGATCAGCCAGCGCCCAAGACGTTTCAGGCGCTTCTTGACGATGTCGTGATAGTCGCGATTGCGGGCATAAACGCTTATCGCCCCCTTTTCCGGCTGCCCGAGAACCTCGGTCGGATCACATTCCGGCGTGTAGGGCTCGGCCAGCATCACGATCGACCTTGCCTCGGGCCAGAGCGCCGCGGGATTGCCGCGCCAGGCCATGCGTTCGGCCATCCAGGCCATGTCGCCCTGCCACCCCCGGGCCACGAAGGCCTCGAGCCGGCCGGCAATGTCGGGGCGCGCGTCCGGACGGGTGATCCCGACCGCGGCAAACCCCTCTTCGCGCGCCCGGGCCTTGAGGCGCGCGGCAAGGCGCGCCGGGTCTTTCATGTCCGGGGCGCGCGAGGCGCTCAAAAGTCGAGATCCGCGTAATGGGCCGCCGGGATGAAACCCGGCACATGGTCGGCAAGGATCGAGCGGAAGGCCGGCCGCGACTTGATCTTGGCATACCACTCGCGCACGTTTTCGTTCCGGTCCCAGTCCACGTCGGAGATGTAGTCGAGGCAGGAAAGGTGCGCCGCGGCGGCGAAATCGGCGAGTGTCATGGTATCGCCGGCCAGCCAGCGGCGCTTGTCGAGCAGCCAGCCCATGTAGTCGAGATGATACTTGATCGCCTTCGCCCCGGCCTTGATATTTGCCGAGTCGGGGTAACCGGTGCCGGCGATCTTCTTGTGAACGCGCTCATAGAGCAGTTTTGACGTGACCTCGGCATGAAACTTGTCGTCGAACCAGCCCACGAGCCGGCGCACCTCGTAGCGCCCCTCAGGGGTGGCGG
This sequence comes from Alphaproteobacteria bacterium, assembly GCA_003694465.1. GTDB lineage: Bacteria > Pseudomonadota > Alphaproteobacteria > Rhodobacterales > Rhodobacteraceae > RFKM01. The sequence continues at coordinate 9,446 of RFKM01000020.1, read as the reverse complement.
GCATCAGAGCCGGGGTCGGGTGGCGCTCTTCGATGTATTCGCAGATCGCCGTGCTCTCGCTCATCACCCGATTGCCATAGCGCAACACCGGCACCTTGCCCGCCGGGTTCTGACGCAGAAATTCCGCGGGCCTTTCCCAGTAGCGCACCTCGACGAGTTCCACCTCCAACCGCTTCTCGGCCAGGGTAAGGCGCACCTTTCGGGAAAATGGCGACAAGGGAAAATGAAACAGGCGGTTCATGTCTCGGTGTCCTCGCAAACTCCCGGGGTTTTGGCCCGGCTCGCGCGCGCTTTCAATCCCGTTTCGCCTTTTGCGGGAATGTGGCGGGAAGTGGCCGGCCCAAGTTCACCGCCTCTGATCCTGGAAACAGGCGGCACGCCCGTCGGCCCGGATGGTCTCGGCGCCGTCCATGATCGCTTCCGCCCGACGCAGGACGAATTGCGATGGCTGCGAAGCCGAGCGCTTCCGCGGATCGGGCAGGACTGCCGCCAGACGCGCCGCCTGCTCGGCCGTCAGGTCTGCGGCGGAAACGCCGAAATAGTGCCGCGCCGCCGCCTCGACGCCAAAGACTCCGGCATCGAACTCGGCCACGTTCAGGTAAACTTCGAGGATCCGCCGCTTTGTCCAGAACAGCTCGACGATCGGCGTGATGACCGCCTCGAGCGCCTTGCGCGGCCAGCTGCGCGCCGGCCAGAGAAAGACGTTCTTCACCGTCTGCTGGGTGATCGTCGAGGCCCCGCGCGATTCGCCGCGCGCAATGACCTGGCGGATCGCATTGACGTCGAACCCCCAGTGATTGCAGAAATTTGCGTCTTCCGCCGCGACAGCCGCCCTGGCCATGACCGGCGCGATCTGTTCGAGATCGACCCATTGCCATTCGACCGACCCGAGGCGCGCCTTTTCGGCGGCGATCAACAGGGTCGTCGGCGGGTTGATCGGGATGTAGAGCAGCGTTGCCGTCACCACGGCGGCAAAGAACACCGCAAGCACGAGCCGGGCCCAATGCCAGATCCAGCCCCACACCCGGGCGGCGTGGCGCAGGAAAAGCCGGCCCAGCCCCCGCAGGATGCCGAGGGTGAGCGAGGGCGGTGGGGTTTGCTTGCGCCGGGCCATGGTGTTTCTGAGCATGCCCGCGCGCGGGCGGTCAAGGCCACTTTCCCCGACCGCCGCGCCCGTCCTACTCGGCCGGAACCGCGTTTGCCTCGAGCGACAGCGGCACCGGAAGGTGCGGCAGCATTTCCTTCGGGCAGATCTGAAGGAAGTTCTGCCGCTCCTCGTCCCAATGCTGCAGGATGTGCTGCGCCCTCACCGAACCGGTTTCGGCGACGTGCCGCTCGATCAGCCCCTTCAGCTCTGCTTCCCAATGGTCGACCGTCACCCGGGCGGTGACCAGCGTTTCCATGTTGAGGGCCTGTTCGGCGGTGCCGTCCGGGTCATGGACATAGGCCATGCCGCCGGTCATGCCGGCGCCGAAATTGGCGCCGATCGGGCCGAGAATGACGGCAACGCCGCCGGTCATGTATTCGCACCCGTTCGAGCCGCAGCCTTCGACCACGACCTTCGCGCCGGAGTTGCGGACGGCGAACCGCTCGCCCGCGCGCCCGGCGGCGAAGAGATAGCCATCGGTCGCGCCGTAGAGCACGGTGTTGCCGATGATGGTGTTCTCGGCGGCAACAAGCGGCGAATTCATCGGCGGGCGAACCACGATGATCCCGCCCGACAGGCCCTTGCCGACGTAGTCGTTCGCATCGCCCGACACCTCGATCTTGAGCCCCGGCGCGGCGAACGCCCCCAGCGACTGGCCCGCCGAGCCGGTGAGCTTCACGGTCAGGTGGTCGGGCTGGAGGCTGTTGCGCATCCCGAAGCGGCGCACGATGTGGCTGGAGATGCGGGAGCCGACGCTGCGGTGGGTGTTGCGCACCGCGTATTGCAGCTGCATCTTCTCGCCATCGTTCAGGAAACGGGCGGCATCGCGCACGATCTCGGCGTCGAGGGTATCGGGCACCTCGTTGCGCGGCCGGTTGAGATCGTAGAGCCCGCCCTCGGGCGATTCGACCGTGATCAGCAGCGGATTGAGGTCGAGATCGTCGAGGTGCGCGGCGCCGCGGCTCACCTGGTGCAACAGGTCGGCGCGCCCGATCACTTCATCGAGCGAGCGCGCGCCGATGCTGGCGAGAATCTCGCGCACTTCCTGGGCATAGAAGGTGATGAGGTTCACCACCTTGTCGGCGGTGCCGGTGAATTTTTCTCGCAAGTCTTCGCGCTGGGTGCAGACGCCGACCGGACAGGTGTTCGACTGGCACTGGCGCACCATGATGCAGCCCATGGCGATCAGGGCCGCGGTGCCGATGCCGAATTCCTCGGCCCCCATCATCGCCGCCATGACGATGTCGCGCCCGGTGCGCAGGCCGCCGTCGGTGCGCAGCGTCACGCGGTTGCGCAGGTTGTTCATCACAAGCACCTGCTGCGCCTCGGTCAGGCCCATTTCCCACGGCAGGCCCGCGAACTTGATCGAGGTCGCCGGCGAGGCGCCGGTGCCGCCATTGCCACCGGAAATCAGGATCACGTCGGCCTTGGCCTTGGCCACGCCCGCGGCGATGGTGCCGACACCGGAGGCGGCGACGAGCTTGACCGTCACCTTGGCGCGGGGGTTGACCTGCTTGAGGTCATAGATCAGCTGCGCGAGGTCTTCGATCGAGTAGATGTCGTGGTGGGGCGGCGGCGAAATCAGCGTCACCCCCTTGGTGGAATGACGCAGGCGGGCGATGAGCTCGGTCACCTTGATGCCGGGCAGCTGACCGCCCTCGCCGGGCTTGGCCCCCTGGGCGACCTTGATCTCGAGCTCTTCGCACTGGTTGAGATATTCGACCGTCACCCCGAAGCGCCCGGAGGCGACCTGCTTGATCTTTGCCGACGGGTTGTCGCCGTTCGGCTCGGGAACGAAATGGGCCGGATCCTCGCCGCCCTCGCCGCTGTCGGATTTCGCCCCGATCCGGTTCATGGCGACGTTGAGCGTCTTGTGCGCCTCGGGGCTGAGGGCGCCGAGAGACATGCCCGGGGTCACGAAGCGCTTGCGGATCGCGGTGATGCTCTCGACTTCCTCGATCGGCACCGGCGCGCCGAGCGGCTTGATGTCGAGGATATCGCGCAGGTGGATCGGCGGGTTGGCGCGGATCGCCGCGGAGTATTTCTTCCACAGGTCATAGGAGGCGCGGTCGCAGGCGCTCTGCATGAGGTGCATGGCCTGCGCCGTCCAGGCGTGGGCTTCGCCGCCCTTGCGGGCCTTGTAGAACCCGCCGATGGGCAGCACCGTGGCGCCCTGCGTGCGCCAGCCTTTCGCGTGGACTTCCTCGAGCTTTTTCTGGATGCCCGAAACCCCGATCCCGGAAATGCGGCTGGTCATGCCGGGGAAATATTCGTTCACCATCGCCCGCGAGAGCCCGACCGCCTCGAAGTTGAGCCCGCCGCGATAGGACGACAGCACCGAGATGCCCATTTTCGACATGATCTTCAAAAGGCCCTGGTCGATCGCTTCGCGGTAGCGGCGCACCGCCTCGGTAAGCGGGCCGTCGAGCAGGCCGCGCTCGATCCGGTCGGCAATGCTGTCTTCGGCGAGATAGGCGTTGACCACCGTCGCCCCGCAGCCGATCAGAACCGCGAAATAATGCGGGTCGATCGCCTCGGCCGAGCGCACGTTGAGCGAGGTGAAGGTGCGCAGGCCCTGCCGCGTCAGCCACGAATGCACCGCGCTGGTGGCGAGAATCATCGGCATGGCGATGCGGTTCTCGTTCTGGTGCATGTCGGTCAGCACGAGGTGACCGGCGCCGGAGCGCACGGCGTCTTCCGCCTCGCTGCGGATGCGCTCGAGGGCCTCGCGCAGGCTGTCCGGCCCGCCATCGGCGGGGAAGGTGCAGTCGATCTCGGTCATCGGCGCCTTGAAGCGCTTGACCAGCTCCTCGAACTGCGAATTGCCGACGAAGGGGCTTTCGAGAACGAGAATCTCGGTCTGGCTGCCGGTTTCGTCGAGCACGTTCTTGAGGTTGCCGAACCGCGTCTTGAGGCTCATCACCCGGTATTCCCGCAGCGAGTCGATCGGCGGGTTGGTGACCTGGCTGAAGTTCTGCCGGAAGAAATGGCTGAGCGGCCGATACTGGTTCGACAGCACCGCGACCGGCGTGTCATCGCCCATCGAGGCGAGCGGTTCCTTGGCGTCTTCGACCATCGGGGAAAGGATCTGCTCGAGGTCTTCGAGCGTGTAGCCCGCCGCGACCTGCCGTTTGCGCAGCTCGGCGCCGGTAAAGATGGGCTTCTCGGCGGTCTGGCTGATTTCTTCGTCGATGTCGTTCACATGGGTGACGGCATCGCCGAAGGGGCGCGAGGCGGCAAGCTTGTCCTTGATCTCGGCATCGTGGAACAGCCGGCCCTCGGCCATGTCCACGGCCAAGAGCTGGCCCGGCCCGAGGGCGCCCTTCTCGACGACGGTCGACTCGTCGATGGGAACCATTCCCGCCTCGGAGCCGGCGATCACCAGCCCGTCGCCGGTCACGACGTAGCGCATCGGGCGCAGGCCGTTGCGGTCGAGCCCGGCGCAGACCCAGCGCCCGTCGGTCATGGCCAGGGCGGCGGGGCCGTCCCACGGCTCCATGATCGCGTTGGCATAGGCATACATGTCGATCCAGGCCTGCGGCAGCGCGGTGGCCTGTTTCGACCAGGCTTCCGGCACCAGCATGATCTTGGCCATCGGCGCCGAGCGGCCGGCCCGGACCAGCATCTCGAACACGGCATCGAGCGCCGCCGAGTCGGACGAGCCTTGCGGCACGATCGGCTTGATGTCTTCGGCAAGCTCGCCAAAGGTGGCGCTCGCCAGCCGGATCTCGTGGCTCTTCATCCAGTTGAGATTGCCCTTGAGGGTGTTGATCTCGCCATTGTGGGCCAGCATCCGGAAGGGCTGGGCCAGCCACCATTGCGGGAAGGTGTTGGTCGAATAGCGCTGGTGGTAGATGGCGAAAGCGCTCTCGAAGCGCTCGTCCTTGAGATCGGGGTAGAACTCGGCCACCTGCTCGGCCAGCATCATCCCCTTGTAGATGATCGACCGGCAGGAGAGCGAGGCGATGTAGAGATCGCGCACCCCGGCGGCGGCGGCGGCCTTCTCGATCCGGCGGCGGATCACGTAGAGCTCGCGCTCGAAGGTCTCGTCGTCGACACCCTTGGAGTTGGAAATGAGGATCTGCTCGATCTCCGGGCGCGTGGCGTTGGCCTTTTCGCCAAGGCAGGAAATGTCGACCGGCACACCGCGCCAACCATAGATGTAGTAGCCGAGCTTCAGGATTTCCGATTCGACAATCGTCCGGCAGGTTTCCTGCGCGCTGAAATCGGTGCGCGGCAGAAACACCTGCCCGACGGCGATCTGCTCGCCGGGGCGCGGCTCGTGGCCGGTGCGGCGGATCTGGTCGAAAAAGAAGGCCCGCGGGATCTGGACATGAATGCCGGCGCCGTCGCCCGTCTTGCCATCGGCATCGACGGCACCGCGGTGCCAGACGGCCTTGAGCGCCTCGATGCCGTTTTCGACCACCTTCCGCGACGGCTTGCCGTCGATCGAGACGACGAGACCGACCCCGCAGGAGGCGTGCTCGTCCTCGCACCGGTAAAGGCCGTTCTCGGCCAGCCAGGCGCGCCGGGCTTCTTCCTCGGCCTTCCAGTTTTCGTCGTATTTGGTCATGGGGCGTCTCCTGAAGAGAGGTGTTCGGCCAAGCCCTGCCTTAGCGTCATGCGCATTCGGCGGAGGGCGGCAATATCGGGTAGGTGTCCAGCGTGCGACGATGTGCGCCGAGCGGTTTCAGCGTCTCGCGCACGATGCGGGCACGGTTGTTGAGCGCCGCGCGCACCACCTTGCCCAGAAGCCGGACTTCCTTGAGCTTCTGCGGGACTTGGTGGGTGATGCGCGGCAGGACGAGATGCGAGAGGTTCGCCGCCACCGGAAACCGGTCGCGCTGCGGGCGTTCGGCGACATTGGCGCCGTGAAAGACGTGATAGGCCGTCTCCGGCACCATGTGATCGGCGGCGCTTCCGAGCCGGTGGCGCGTGATGTGGCGACGGAAATACATCCAGCGCGGATCGTCGCCGGCAATGTCGGGGTGCACCGAGACCTGCGGCGAAAAGGCGACGGCCGATTTCATCGGAATGAAGCCCGACATGACGATCGCCGCGAACCCGCCCATCGAATGGCCGAGCGCCACGGTCTCCTCGGCACCCACGTTCTCGGCAAAGGCGCGCACGATGTCGGCAATGCGCTCGATCAGCCCGTCGCCGTTGAGCCATGTGCGCTTCGGGTCGATGATGAAAAGCGCATTGTGCAGCCCCCCCGCCGTTGCGATCCGGGCAAATTCGATCGGCGGCATCGTCCCGTCTTTCGGACCGATGCCGGAGAAGGAAAGGGCAAGCCGCCCCGAGGTGCCGCGATGCCGCCAGACAACGAGGTCATCGCGCTCGAGATGCAGCTCGATCGGCAGTCGCGCCTCGGACTCAGCCGGGCGTGGCTGGGGGGATGCGTTCATTCCGCCGCCACCCGGCGCGCGGAATCGAACTTGCGCAGGATCGCGCCCGCCGCGTCGCGCCCGTCCTTGATCGCCCAGACCACCAGCGAGGCGCCGCGCACGATGTCGCCGGCGGCGAAGACATCGGCCAGCATCGTCGCGCCGGTGTCGAACTCGGCATTCACCGTGCCCCAGCGGGTGACCGGCAGATCGGGCTCCTGCCAGGCTTCGGGCAGGTTTTCCGGCTCGAAACCCAGCGCCTTGATCACGAGGTCGGCCTCTTCGACGTAATCCGACCCCTCGATGGGTTCGGGCGACTGCCGCCCCGACGAATCCGGCCGACCAAGGCGCATGCGCTGGACGAGAACGCCCGTCACCGGGTCACCGGCAAAGCCCTTCGGCGCCGCCAGCCAGACGAATTCGACGCCCTCCTCCTCGGCATTGGCAACTTCGCGCTGCGAGCCGGGCATGTTCTTGCGGTCGCGCCGGTAAAGGCACTTCACCGAGGTCGCGCCCTGCCGGATCGCGGTGCGCACGCAGTCCATCGCGGTGTCGCCGCCGCCGATCACCACGACCTTCTTGCCCTTGGCGTTCAGCGTGCCGTTTTCGTATTCCTCGACCGTATCGCCGAAATTCACCCGGTTCGAAGCGGTGAGGTAGTCGATGGCCCGGACGATTCCGCGCGCGCCCGCCCCCGGACCGCCCAGATCGCGGCTCTTGTAAACGCCGGTGGCGATCAGCACCGCGTCATGCCGGCCGCGCAATTCCTGGAAGGTGATGTCTTCGCCGACATTGCAGTTGAGAACGAACTTCACGCCCGAGCGTTCGAGCTGGCCGATCCGCCGCATCACGACGCTCTTGTCGAGTTTGAAGCCCGGAATGCCATAGGTCAGCAGGCCGCCGGCGCGGTCGTGCCGGTCATAGAGGGTGACCTGAACCCCGGCGCGGCGCAGCGCATCGGCCGCGGCCAGCCCCGCCGGGCCGGCCCCGATGATTCCGACGCTTTCCTCGCGCTCGGCGATCGGCGCGATGTCTTCGACCCAGCCCTGCTCCCACGCCGTATCGGTGATGTATTTCTCGACGGCGCCGATCGTCACCGTCCCGTGGCCGGCCTGCTCGATGACGCAGTTGCCCTCGCAAAGGCGGTCTTGCGGGCAGATCCGGCCGCAGATCTCGGGGAAGGTGTTGGTCGCCTGGCTGATCTCGTAGGCTTCGCGCAGGCGCCCCATCGCCGTCATCCGCAGCCAGTCGGGGATGTTGTTGGAAAGCGGGCAATGCGACTGGCAATAGGGAACGCCGCATTGCGAGCAGCGCGAGGCCTGTTCGGCGGCCTTCTCGTCGGAAAACTCGGCGTAGATTTCATTGAAGTCGCGGCGCCGTTCATCGGCGGGGCGCTTCGTCGGCATGTCGCGCCCGATATCCACGAATTTCAACATTGGCTGCCTTGCCATGAGTGCGCCTCCGATTGGTTTCGGAGCAGCTTTTAGCATGGCCGGCAGAAAAGAAAAGTCAGCCTATATGACCTAAAATGCGATAAATTACCAACTCGCCCGACTCGCAAGGATTTTCCCTCGCAATTTTAGGTCAGCATGTATTCCCTTTTGCCGTAAAATCGGCGCGTTTTCCGGCCATTGACCGTTTCAGAGCGCGACCCCGACCGCGGGGAGGACAAGCAGCGCCCCCCCGAAGATGATTCGATAGATGGCAAAGACCGTGAACCGGTGGCTCTGGATGTATCCCAGCAACCATTTCACCGCGATGAACGCGGTGATTGTCGAGGTCACGAAGGCGACGCCGAGGCCGATCCAGTCTTCCGAAGCGCCGCCTTGGCCAACCTGCTTCAGAAGTTCGTAGCCCGAGGCCGCATACATCGTCGGAATGCCGACAAGAAAGGCAAATTCCGTCGCCGCCGCCCGGTTCGAGGCACCAAGCAGCATGGCGACAAAAATCGTCGTTGCCGAACGCGATGTGCCGGGAAAGATGCCCGCGACGATCTGCGCGAGGCCGACCGCGACCGCCACCTTCATGGTGATGACCGAACTTTCGGGAAGCCGCGCGGCGAAGCGCTCGGCAACGATCATCCAGACCCCGCCGATGACCAGCGCCCATGCGACCGGCGCGATCGTCGTCGGCAGCTCGAAGCCGAGCTTCTTGACGACCAGCCCCAGAACCGCGGTGACCGCGAAGGCCACCGCGATCTTGAAGAGGTAATCCCGGCTGCCTTCGTCGTTCCATCCGGTGAGCAAGGCCACGATCCGCCGCCAGTAGATCAGCGTGACCGCGAGAATTGCCCCGGCCTGGATCACGATGTTGTAGGTATCGGAGCGCGCCCCGGCCCAATGCTCGGCAAGCAGCAGGTGGCCGGTGCTCGAGATCGGCAGGAACTCGGTCACGCCCTCGACAACCCCGAGGGCCACGTCGGTCAGGTAATTCATGGGTAGGCCCTCGTTCGCCGGATCAACTTCGACCGGGCTTCAGCCCTTGATATGCAGCGCCGAATCGCGGATCGCCGTATATTGGCCGGCAACGCGGAACCGCCAAAGGTATCCCGGCAGGACCGAGGCGAGATCGTGCGGCTCGATCCCGAGATCGGCGAAGCTCCGGGCGCCCTCGTGCACGATGTTGTCGTGCTCGAGCATCCGGACCTGATCCACCGTCAGCGGCGAACGGATGAGCCCGCCCGAAACCGTCTGCCACAGGTCGAACCACCATGCGAAGAACCGGGCGAGGCCGAAGGGAAGATTGACCACCGCCTTCCGGCGCTCGATCACCTCGAGCATGATGTGGATGAGCTCGCGCAGGGTCTTCACCTCGGGCCCGCCCAGCTCGTAAACGCCCGGCTGCGCCGCCCCCGTCGCACCGGCGACCGCCGCCCGCGCGACGTCATCAACGAAAACCGGCTGGAACCGGGT
>RFKM01000128.1 GCA_003694465.1 Alphaproteobacteria bacterium | reverse complement strand
GGCCAAACGCTCGTAATGCGGAAGGGCCTCGTCCAGCAGGCGCCTGCCTGCCCCATCGAGGGCGGGCAAGGGCCCTTCCGGCCCGGCAAACCCGCGTGACCGGTGAACGGCATCATACCAGACCGGCGCCCAGACCCCATCGGCCGGATGCCCCCCTGTGGGCCATGACAGCATGCGGTCCGTCCACGAAATGCCCAGCGCGGCACAAAGCGCCTGCAAGGCACGCGATGGATCGCGCCGAATGTCGCTGCTGTCGATCACCAGCGGCTCCTGACCCAGCGCAACGACATGGTCGAAGAGGTCTGTCTGCTGGGTGAACCCGATGTCGGCTAGGCTCATGGCGGGGTATTTCGCGCCGAAACTGGCAATCACCCGGGCCGGGTGCCGGATCAGGAAAACGTTACGAACCTCGCCCATCCAACCCCGCGGCACACCGCCAACCATGTGCTGACACATGTGCTTCTGGTAGAAATGCGTCTTTCCATCGGGGATCGGGCCGATGAGGCCCTCCGCCACACGCTGCGGGTCTGTCTCTTGCGAGGCAAGTATTTCCGCGCGCATCGGGTGCTCGAGGCCCGTGCGCGCCAGATAGGCCGCATAGAACGGCTCATCCACGACAGCCGTATCCCCCCGTGCCGCGAAGGAATACATCATTGCCGTCGAGAGATTGCGCGGGCCCGACCACATGGCAATGCGCATCAGGCCGCGCTCCTCTTCACGAGGTCCATGTAAAGGGCGCGGATTCGCTTGGTGATCGGGCCCGTCTCGCCGTTGCCGATACGTCTTCCGTCGATCTCGCCAACCGGCGTCTGGGCGCCGAACGTGCCGGTCAGGAAGGCCTCGTCGGCGCCATAGGCCTCGACGAGGGAAAAATTCTTCTCGAAAACCGGGATGCCATTCTCCCGGCACAGGACGATGACTTTCGCCCGGGTGATCCCGTTCATGCAGTAATCGCCCGTCGAGGTCCAAACCTCGCCCCGGCGAACGATGAAGAAATTGCACGAATTCGTCGTGTTCACGAAGCCATGAACATCGAGCATCAGCGCCTCGTCGGCGCCAGCCTTCTCGGCGTCGATCGCGGCCAGAATGCAGTTCAGCTTCGAGTGGGAATTGAGCTTCGGATCCTGCGACATCGGAATCCCCCGAACGTGCGGAACCGTCGCAAGCCGGATCGGGCGGGGAATGACGGGGCGGGAATGTTCCATGATGATCGCCACGGTCGGCCCGCTCTGGCTGAGGGCCGGATGCTGGAAAGGCCGCGTCTTGACGCCGCGAGTCACCATCAGGCGGGCGTGGGCGTCGGTGTGCATGCCATTGGCCTTGCGCGTGGCTTCCAGCGCTTCCAGAATATCGTCTGGCGTCATCCCGATATCGAGGTCGATGGCCTTTGCCGCTTCGAAGAGCCGGGCAAGATGCTCGTCAACGAAAGCCCAATGCCCCTCGTAAAGACGCAGACCTTCCCAGATACCGTCGCCCAGCATGAAGCCGGAATCGTATATCGAAACCCGCGCTTCCGCCTTGGGAACGAGGCGCCCGTTCAGCCATAGCGTAAGGTTCGCATTGCGCGGGTCGTCTTCAGCCTGATGGGCGCTGATCTTTTCCATGTGTCTCTATTCCTGCCAGAAACGTGTCTATTTCGGCTTCGGTCGGGATGGCCTCCGCCGCCCCGTGGCGCGTCACCTTGATGGCCGAGGCCGCGGCGGCGCGGCGCATCGCCTCTTCCCTTCTGTAGCCCTTGTCGAGACTCGCCACGAGATGGCCGATGAAACAATCGCCCGCCGCTGTCGTGTCGACCGGTTCAACCTCGAAGGCAGGAATGCCGAGCACCGTGCCGGCCTTGGTATCGGTCCAGGCCGCCCCCCTTGCCCCGCGCGTGACCAGAACATTCGGCACCGGGAGACGGTCTTCCGGCACGCCGAGCGCGCGACCAAGCTGCCGGGCTTCGATTTCGTTCAGGACGAGCAAATCGACGAGGGGCAGAAGTTCGGCGACGATGTCCTCGCGGAACGGCGCCGCGGAATAAACGACCGTCATCCCCTTCTCGCGCGCGCGCCGCGCCGCCTCGGCCTTGCTGGAAACCTCGTTCTGGAACATGAAAACGTCTCCCGCGACCGCACTCTCGAGCGCGCGTTCGACATGCTCGGTGGACAGGTCGAAATTCGCCCCGGCGAGGGTGACGATGGCATTTTCGCCGCTGTCATCGACATTGATGATCGCGTGGCCCGTCGGAGAGTCACTGGTGCCGATGAAGGTGGTATCGACGCCGAGCGCATGAAGGCGGTCAACCACCCAGCCATTGTCGGGCCCGACCATGCCGATCTGGAAGACCTTCGCCCCGCCCCGAGCCACGGCGACCGACTGGTTTGCGCCCTTCCCGCCAAGACCGATGCTCAGCCCCGCGGCCGGCAGCGTTTCGCCCGGGCTGGGCAGGCGAGGCACGCGGTAAAACCGGTCAACGTTGATCGAGCCGAGGTTGAAGACCGTCATCCGCCGACCTTGTTGGCGGCCAGCACGGCCATGTTGAGGATGTCGTTCGCGGTCGAGCTGGTCGAACAGATCTGGATCGGTTTCGAGACGCCCGCGAGGATAGGCCCGATCACCGTTGCGCCCGCAAGCTCCTGCATCATCTTGACCGAGATCGAGGCCGAGTGCCGCGCCGGCATGACCAGGATGTTGGCCGGGCCGGTGAGACGGCAGAACGGATAGCGCGCCATTGCCTCGGGGTTGAGAGCGACATCGGCGGTCATTTCGCCGTCATATTCGAAGTCGGCGTTGCGGGCGTCGAGAATTTCCGGCGCAAGGTGCATCTTTTCCGCCCGCTCAGACACCGGATAGCCAAAGGTCGAAAAACTGGTGAAAGCGACCCGCGGCTCGACACCGAGGCTGCGCGCCACGGCAGCAGCGCGCTGGGCGATGTCGGCGAGGTCGTATTCGTCGGGCCATTCGTGCACGAGCGTGTCGGCGACGAAAACGATACGCCCCTTGATGAGCAAGGCGGTGATACCGACCGCGCCATCTTCCGCCCGCGCGTCGAACACATGGTTGATGAGGTTCAACACATAGGCGGCCTTGCGCGTGGCGCCGGTCACCAGCCCGTCGCCGTGACCGTGGGCCAGCATCAGGGCCGAGAACACATGACGGTCGCGCGCCGCAAGCCGGTGGATGTCGTGCCGGTCAAAGCCCTTTCGCTGGAGGCGCTTGTAGAGAAATTCCTTGTAGGTCGCGAGGTGCTCGGTCTTGGCGGCGTTCATGACTTCAAGCTCGGAAACGGCGTCGGCAAGGCCGGCGGCCTCGAGTTTTTCGGCCACGTCGTTATCGCGGCCAACGACGATGGCCTTGCCGAAACCGTTGCGCTGATAGGCCACGGCCGCGCGCAGAACGTGCGGGTCGTCCCCCTCGGCGAAGATCATCGTGGCCTGGGCCGCCCGGGCCCGGGCGTTCAGCGAGCGAATGATCTGATAGGTCGGATCCATCCGGCCTTTCAGCATGTTGGTGTAACGCTCCATGTCGATGATCGGACGGCGCGCGACCCCCGAATCCATGCCGGCCTGCGCGACCGCCGGGGGCACCACGGATATCAGGCGCGGGTCGAACGG
>RFKM01000127.1 GCA_003694465.1 Alphaproteobacteria bacterium | reverse complement strand
CCCAGCGCCGCGCCGGAGGGGCGCACCCCGGGGGTAACGATCAGCTTGCCGGCGGCTTCCGGAAGGGCGCGGATCATCGCCGCCTCGCGGGGGCTGGAAATGACCCCGTCGGCCCCGGCCAGAAACGCCCGCCGCGCCCGCTCGACGACGATGTCTTCGACGGCGCCGGGGGCGATCAGCGCTTCGTCGAGATCGGCGCGATCGAGCGCCGTGAGGATGGTGACGGCGAGGATCTGCAGTTTCGACGCGCCCTTGCCCTCGGCGGCAGCGCGGACCACATGCGGGTCGCCGTGAACGGTCAGGAAATCGAGCCCGTAGCCGGAAAGATTGCGCACCGCCCCCTCGATGGTGTTGGGGATGTCGAAGAGCTTCATGTCGAGAAAGATGCGCTTGCCGTGCTCGTCGATCAGCTCGCGCGCCAGCGCCAGACCGCCGCTCATCAGCATCTCGAGCCCGATCTTGTAGAAACCGCAGGCGTCGCCGAGTTTTCGGGCCATGTCGAGGCCCTGCAGCACATCGGGAAAGTCGAGGGGGACGATCAGGCGGTCATCGGTCATCGGGCGCTCCGGTTTTCCGCCGCTTGATGGGCGCCCGCCCCGGGCCTGTCAAGGGCGCGCCTTTCGCGGGCCCGCGTCGAGGCCGCCTGCGGAAACGGCATGCACGTTCAGGCGGACCTCCGGAAATTCGGGTCGATCTCGATCGGTTCCTCGCCGCGCCGAAATCCGGGCATCCGCCGCGCCTGCCGCAGCGCGTCGTCAAGAAGGGCCTGAACGACGATGTCGCGCGGGGCTGTCGCCGGCAAATCGGCGCTGCACAGGAAGTGGAGGCGGTCGCCCCTTGCGCCCCCGTCTGCCGCCACCTCCAGCGACAGGCTGGCGCGATAAACGCCCGCCTCGCTGTCGTGATGGAGGCCGAAGACCTCGACGTGTCTGATCCGCATTTCCAGCACCTCGATGCTGTTCCCGATCCTGCAGCGATTCGGGTTTCCGATTCGTGAAGGTTTGGGAAATGTTCGGTTTTTCCTGCATTTCGGAAGGGGGAGAAACCTTGCGAACGTCCCCACCCGTTCCCATCTCATGGGCGAGGCCCGAGAGGGTGTGCCGCCGGGCGGGCACTCTCTAGACAGGGGCGCTTTGAAAAGGAGACAGACATGAACTTGGAGAAGTTCACCGAACGCGCGCGCGGATTCATTCAGGCCGCGCAAACCATCGCGGTGCGGGAAAACCATCAGCGCATCGCACCCGAGCATCTGCTCAAGGCCCTGCTTGACGACGAAGAAGGCATGGCCGCCGGGCTTATCCGGCGGGCAGGGGGCGAGCCGCAACGCGTGCTCGAGGCCGTTGATGCGGCGCTGAAGAAGATTCCGGCCGTGACCGGTGATGCCGGGCAGGTCTATCTCGACAGTGCGACGGCCCGGGTGCTCGACGAGGCCGAAAAGCTTGCCAAGAAGGCGGGTGACAGTTTCGTGCCGGTCGAGCGGATGCTGACGGCCCTCGCGCTGGTCAAATCGCCGGCGAAAGAGGCGCTGGAAGCTGGCGCGGTCAATGCCCAGAACCTCAACGCCGCGATCAACGACATCCGCAAGGGTCGTACCGCCGACAGCGCCAGCGCCGAGGAAAGCTACGAGGCGCTGAAGAAATACACGCGCGATCTCACCGAGGCCGCCCGCGAGGGCAAGATCGACCCGATCATCGGCCGCGACGAGGAAATTCGCCGCACCATGCAGGTGCTGTCGCGCCGGACCAAGAACAACCCGGTTCTGATCGGCGAGCCCGGCACCGGCAAGACGGCGATCGTCGAGGGCCTCGCGCTGCGCATCGTCAATGGCGACGTGCCCGAAAGCCTGCGCAACAAGCGGCTTCTGGCGCTCGACATGGGCGCCCTGATTGCCGGCGCGAAATACCGTGGTGAGTTCGAGGAACGGCTGAAGGCGGTTCTCAACGAGGTCACCGCCGCGGCGGGCGAGATCATCCTGTTCATCGACGAGATGCACACGCTGGTCGGCGCCGGCAAGACCGATGGCGCGATGGACGCGGCCAACCTGATCAAGCCGGCCCTGGCGCGTGGCGAGCTGCACTGCGTGGGCGCCACCACGCTCGACGAATACCGCAAGTATGTCGAGAAGGACGCGGCGCTGGCGCGGCGCTTCCAGCCGGTCATGGTCGATGAGCCGACCGTCGAGGACACGATCTCGATCCTGCGCGGGATCAAGGAGAAATACGAGCTTCACCACGGCGTGCGGATCTCCGACTCGGCGCTGGTGGCGGCGGCGACGCTGAGCCATCGCTACATCACCGACCGCTTCCTGCCCGACAAGGCGATCGACCTTGTCGACGAGGCGGCGAGCCGGCTGCGCATGGAAGTCGATTCCAAACCCGAGGAGCTCGACCAGCTCGACCGTCACATTCTGCAGCTCCAGATCGAGGCGGAAGCCCTGAAGAAGGAGGATGACAAGGCCTCGAAGGACCGTCTCGAGAAACTCGAGAAGGAACTCGCGGATCTGCAGGAAAAATCGGCGGCGATGACCGCGCGCTGGCAGGCCGAGCGGGCCAAGCTCGAAAGTGCGCGCGAGATCAAGGAGCAGCTCGATCATGCCCGCGCCGAACTCGACGCGGCCAAGCGCGACGGCGACCTGACGCGCGCCGGTGAACTTGCCTACGGCGTGATCCCGGAGCTCGAGCGCAAGCTGGCCGAGGCCGAAAAGCAGGAAGACGGGATGATGGTCGAGGAGACCGTCCGCCCCGAGCAGATTGCCGCGGTCGTCGAGCGCTGGACGGGGATCCCGACCTCGAAGATGCTCGAGGGCGAGCGCGAGAAACTCCTGCGCATGGAAGAGGAGCTGCACAAGCGCGTGGTCGGTCAGGACGCGGCGATCCAGGCCGTGGCCAATGCCGTGCGCCGGGCGCGGGCCGGGCTCAACGACGAGAACCGCCCGCTGGGCTCGTTCCTGTTCCTCGGGCCGACCGGCGTCGGCAAGACCGAGCTGACCAAGGCCGTGGCCGAATACCTGTTCGACGACGACGACGCCATGGTGCGGATCGACATGTCGGAGTTCATGGAGAAGCACTCGGTGGCGCGGCTCATCGGCGCCCCGCCGGGCTATGTCGGCTATGACGAGGGCGGCGTGCTGACCGAGGCGGTCCGGCGTCGGCCTTACCAGGTGGTGCTGTTCGACGAGGTCGAGAAGGCCCACCCGGACGTCTTCAACGTGCTGCTGCAGGTGCTCGACGACGGCGTTCTCACCGACGGTCAGGGGCATCGGGTCGACTTCAAGCAGACGCTGATCGTGCTGACCTCGAACCTCGGCAGCCAGGCGCTGAGCCAGCTTCCCGAGGGCGCCGACAGCGCGCAGGCCAAGGCCGAGGTGATGGAGGCGGTGCGGGCGCATTTCCGCCCCGAGTTCCTGAACCGGCTCGACGAGATCATCATCTTCGACCGCCTGACGCGCGAGCAGATGGATGCCATCGTCGACATTCAGATCGGGCGCCTCGCCGAACGTCTGGCCAAGCGCAACATCAAGCTGTCGCTTGATGATACCGCGCGCGAATGGCTGGCCGATCGGGGCTATGACCCGGTCTATGGCGCGCGGCCGTTGAAACGGGTGATCCAGCGCTATCTGCAGGATCCGCTGGCCGAAGCCCTGCTCGCCGGCGAAATCATGGACGGCGAGACGGTGCCGGTCCATGCCGGTATCGACGGGCTCGTCATCGGAGGAACGCGCACGGCGAAGGGCGATCAGCCCGACGCTGCCGCGGTCGTGCACTGAGGCCGGCGGCCTGAAGAGGGCCGCACGAAAGAACACCCCCGCCGGCGGCGCCGGCGGGGGTTCCTTTTCAGAGGATCAGCGCGAAAAGTAAATCGTCGCTGGTGACATCGGCGAGCTGGAAATTCTGCAATGTCACCATGTCGCGGGCGTTGAACTCGATCAGAACGTCGCTGCCCTGCTGGCTGATGGTCATTTCCGACATCTGGGTGATGCCGAAGGCCCGAACGTTGATCCGGTCGGTCCCGTCCTCGAAATCGGTGATCACGTCGGCATTGCTGCGGTCTTCGAAGACGAAGATGTCGGCCTCGGAACCGCCGGTCAGCGTGTCCTGGCCGCGCCCGCCGTCGAGGACATCGGTGCCGCTGCCGCCGTCGAGAACGTCGTTGCGCGCCCCGCCGGAAAGGGTGTCGTTGCCATCCTCGCCGTGCAGCGCGTCGGAACCGCCGCCGCCATTGAGAATGTCATCGCCAAGGCCACCGAACAGGGAATCGTGGCGCGAGCCGCCGTTGAGCGTGTCGTTGCCCGAATCGCCGAAGATGAGGTCGCTCCCGGCCGAGCCGAGCAGCGTGTCGTTCCCGTCGCCGCCGTGCATCTTGTCGTTGCCGCTGGCGCCGTCGAGCGTGTCGTCGCCGTCGCCGCCGTAGATGAAGTCGCGCCCGGAGCCGAGGTTGATCGTGTCGTTCCCGCCAAGCGCGAAGACGCGGTCGGATCCGCCGAGGGTAAAGAGACGATCCCAGCCGTCGCCAAGGGTCAGCTTGTCGGCGCCCCGGGTCGCCTGATAGCCGTGAAAGGGGGTGAACGAGAAATCGAACGTGTCGAAATCGCTCACCTGCGCACCGAGCACCGTCAGTGAATCGGACGCCGACAGGGTAATGACGACATCCGCCCCGACCTGCGTGAAGGTCATCTCCGACATCCGGTAGATCCCGTAGGATTCGAAGCTGAGGGTATCGACGCCGTTTTCCCAGTCGGTCAGGGTGTCGTGGCCCATTCCGCGCTCGAAGACGATATAGTCCCGCCCGGTGCCCGCGGTGATCGTGTCGGCACCGGTTCCGGCGCGGATGTAGTCGATGCCGTCGCCGGCATCGATGGTGTCATCGCCAGCCCCGCCGAACAGCTTGTCGTTGCCGTCCCCGCCGGTCAGGGCATCGTGTCCGTTCTGGCCGTAGAGCACGTCGTCGCCGATGCCGCCGGTGAGGGTGTCGTCGCCATTGCCGCCGTCGAGCGTATCGTTGCCGTCGCCGCCGTCGAGCGTGTCGTCGCCGTTCCCGCCGTTCAGCGTATCGTTGTCGCCGCCGCCGGTAAGGGT
>RFKM01000126.1 GCA_003694465.1 Alphaproteobacteria bacterium | reverse complement strand
CGGGCGGTCAGGTTGCGGCGCGGTTGCGGATCAGCTCCTCGACCACCGACGGGTCGGCCAGCGTCGAGGTGTCGCCCAGCGAGCCGTAATCGTTCTCGGCGATCTTGCGCAGGATCCGGCGCATGATCTTGCCCGAGCGGGTTTTCGGCAGGCCCGGCGCCCACTGGATGAAATCGGGCGTGGCGATCGGGCCGATCTCCTTGCGCACCCAGTCGCGCAGCTCCTTGCGCAGCTCCTCGGTGTATTCCTCGCCCTGCATCAGGGTGACGTAGCAATAGATGCCCTGACCCTTGATCTCGTGCGGGAAGCCGACCACGGCGGCCTCGGCCACCTTCGGATGGGCGACGAGGGCGCTCTCGACCTCGGCCGTGCCCATCCGGTGACCGGACACGTTGATCACGTCATCGACCCGGCCGGTGATCCAGTAATCGCCGTCGGCATCGCGCCGGCAGCCGTCGCCGGAGAAGTAGTAGCCCTTGTAATCGGCGAAATAGGTTTTCACGAAGCGCTCGTGGTCGCCATAGACGGTGCGCATCTGGCCGGGCCAGCTGTCTTTCATGCAGAGCACGCCCTCGCATTCCGTCTCGGTGATCTCGGCGCCCGACTGCGGCTCGAGCACCACCGGCTGGACGCCGAAGAAGGGCTTCATCGCCGCCCCCGGCTTGGTGGCATGGGCGCCCGGCAGCGGGGTGATCAGGTGGCCGCCGGTCTCGGTCTGCCACCAGGTATCGACGATCGGGCATTTGCCCTTGCCGACCACCTCGTTGTACCACTCCCAGGCTTCCGGGTTGATCGGCTCGCCCACCGTGCCCAGCACCTTGAGCGAGGAGAGGTCGCATTTCTCGACCGGTTCGGCGCCGTGGCGCATCAGTGCCCGGATCGCCGTCGGCGCGGTGTAGAACTGGTTGACCTTGTGCTTCTCGATCACCTGCCAGAAGCGGCTCACGTCGGGGTAGGTGGGCACACCCTCGAACATCACCGTGATCGCGCCGTTGGCCAGCGGGCCGTAGACGATGTAGCTGTGGCCGGTGACCCAGCCGACATCGGCGGTGCACCAGAACACGTCGCCGTCGTGGTAGTCGAAGGTGTACTGGTGGGTCATCGAGGCATAGAGCAGGTAGCCGGCGGTGGTGTGCAGAACCCCCTTCGGCGTGCCCGTCGAACCCGAGGTGTAGAGGATGAACAGCGGGTCTTCGGCGTTCATCACCTCCGGCTCGCACTGGTCGGACGCGGCCTCATGCAGCGCGGTATAGCCGAAATCGACCCCCTCTTCCATGTGGACCGCCGCGCCGGTGCGCTCGACGACGAGGGTCTTGACCTTGCCGGTGATCTCGCGGGCCTTGTCGACATTGGCCTTGAGCGGGGTGTTGCGCCCGCCGCGGGGGGCCTCGTCGGCGGTGATCACGAGGCTGGCCTTGCAATCGTTGATCCGGCTGGCCAGCGCCTCGGGCGAGAAGCCGGCGAAGACCACCGAGTGAATGGCGCCGATCCGCGCGCAGGCGAGCATCGCATAGGCCGCCTCGGGGATCATCGGCATGTAGAGCACGACGCGATCGCCCTTGGAAATGCCCAGATCCTTGAGAACATTGGCAAACTTGTTCACGTTCGCCGAGAGTTCTTTGTAGGTGATGTGCTTGGCGACGTTCGGGTCGTCCGATTCCCAGATGATCGCCGTCTGGTCGCCGCGGCTGGCAAGGTGCCGGTCGATGCAGTTGACCGAGACGTTCAGCTCGCCGTCCTCGAACCACTTGATCGAAACGTCGGGGTAGGCGTAGCTGACGTTCTTGATCTTCGTCGGCGCCTTGAACCAGTCGAGCCGGCCGGCGGCCTCGCCCCAGAAGCCTTCCGGGTCATTCACCGAGCGGGCATACATCTCTTCATACTTGGCGGCGTCGATCCAGGCGTTCTTGACGAATTCCGGCGACGGCGGATGAACTTTGACTTCGGACATGGTTTCGTCGTTTCCTCCTCTGCCCGCCCCTGCGGCGGGGTTTGAAAACTGGCCGCGCCCGCCGGTTTCGGGCGCGGGTGGGTCAGATCGCCAGATAGTCGTGGCGGAGCTGTTCGTTCTCGAGCACCTCGCTGGCAAGGCCGTCGAAGACCACCGAGCCGGTGTCGAGAATGACGGCCCGGTCGGCCAGCGCCAGCGCCCTGAGCGCGTTCTGCTCGACCAGAACCGTGGTGATCCCCTGCGCCTTGATGACGTTGAGCGTCTTCTCGATCTCGTCGACGATCACCGGGGCAAGGCCCTCGTAGGGCTCGTCGAGCAGCAGGAGCTTGATGTCGCGCACCAGCGCCCGGCCGATGGCCAGCATCTGCTGCTCGCCGCCCGAAAGGGTGATGCCCTCCTGGTTGCGGCGCTCGCCGAGGCGCGGGAACAGCTCGTAGACGCGCTCGATCTCCCAGCCGGGGTGGGGGGCGATGCGGGCAAGCTCGAGGTTTTCCTCGACGGTGAGCCCGGCGATGATCCGCCGGTCTTCGGGCACGAGCGAAAGGCCCGCCTGCGCCGCCTCGTAGCTCTTCATCCGGTGCAACGGCTGGTGGTCGAGCCAGATCTCGCCGTGGGTCACCTGCGGGCTGCCGGTGCGGGCGATGGCGCGCAGGGTCGAGGTCTTGCCGGCGCCGTTGCGCCCGAGCAGGGCGAGGATCTCGCCCTCGTGGATGTTGAAGCTCACCCCCTGCACGATGTAGCTCTCGCCGTAATAGGCGTGAATGTCATGGGCCGAGAAAAAGGCCGGCGCCGTTGCCGCGGCATTGGCGTTTGCCGAAAAGTCCTTCCGTTCCGGCATCTTGATCTCGCCCATGAGGCTTTCGTCGGTCATGTCGTCCTCCCGTCAGGCGGCTTCGCCGAGATAGGCTTCCTTCACCTTCGGATGGCCCTTGATGTTTTCGGGCGTATCCTCGACCAGCGGCGTGCCCTGTGCAAGCACCGTGATCCGGTCGGCCAGCGAGAACACGACGTGCATGTCGTGCTCGATGATGACCATGGTGATGTCGCGCTTTTCCTTGATCTCCTTGAGCAGGTCGATCGTGTTGTTGGTGTCGGCCCGGGCCATGCCGGCGGTGGGCTCGTCGAGCAGCAGGAGCTTTGGCTCCTGGGCCAGGCACATGGCCATTTCGAGGCGGCGCTTGTCGCCCCGGCTCATCGAGGCGGCGTGCATGTTGCGCTTGTCGATCATGTTCACCTCGATGAGCATCTTCTCGGCCTGCTCGATCACGTCGGTTTCATGCGCGACGGTTTCGAACGGGTGCAGGCGGAAGGCGCCGTCGCGGTGGGCGAAACAGGGGATGAGCATGTTTTCCATCACCGTGAGATCGCCGAAGATCTCCGGGGTCTGGAACACCCGCGAAATGCCCATCTGGTTGATCTCGTGGGGTTTCAGCCCGAGCACCGACTGGCCGTCGAACATCACCGACCCGGTGTCGGGGATCAGCTTGCCGACGAAGCAGTTGAGCAGGGTCGACTTGCCGGCGCCGTTCGGGCCGATGATCGCATGGACGGTGTTGGGCTCGACCGAGAGGTTGACGTCGGACAGGGCCTTCAGGCCGCCGAAGCGCTTGCTCACGCCCTTGACTTCAAGGATTCCCATGTCTCAGAACTCCTCTTTCTCTGCCACGCGGGCAATGGGTTCGGGCGCGTATTTGCCTTCGACTTCCGAGGCTTTCGTCCGGCGACGGCCGGTGAGAAGCCGCCCCAGCCGGGTGCCGCCCTCGACGAGCCCGCCGGGCAGGAAGATCACCACCAGCATGAACAGCAGGCCGAGCGTCAGGTGCCACGACTTGCCGACGAAGAAGTGGCTGATGCCGATGAGCGCGTTCTCGAGCCCGTCGGGCAGGGCATGGAACCAGCCGTGCAGGACCTGATCGTTGATCTTCGAGAAGATGTTCTCGAAATACTTGATGAAGCCGGCGCCGAGGATCGGCCCCATCAGCGTGCCGGCGCCGCCGAGGATGGTCATCAGCACCACCTCGCCGCTCGCCGTCCACTGCATCCGCTCGGCCCCCGCCAGCGGGTCCATCGCCGCCAGAAGCCCGCCGGCCAGCCCCGCATACATGCCCGAGATGACGAACGCGGTCAGCGTGTAGGGGCGGGTGTTGACGCCGGTATAGTTGAGCCGGGTCTGGTTGGTCTTGATCG